>JBELJV010000035.1:0-7989 GCA_042090165.1 Gammaproteobacteria bacterium | reverse complement strand
ATAGTAAGAAGATTGTAAGCATGATATAGGTTGTCTGGTCTTTTATTCATTTCTATAGCGTGATCTAAGTGTTCATTTAGGGATGCAAGAAATGTAATAACGTCGGCTTTAGGTATTTCTACGTTCTGACCAGTAAATTTATTCTTATAAATTTTATTTCTATAAAGCGAGCCTGCCTTTCCAAGCTTATTAACCACTTCAAACCTTGACTTATCAGTGGAGCGTAATTTTGCTTCATTAAATATTTTTGAAACTGATAAGAAGTATGTTCTTAGTTCATATGAAATAACAAGATCGGTTTTATTAAAACCTGTTAGCAAATCTACGAGGTATTTTGAAAACCTTCTCAAGTAAAACAAAGTAACCATTGAAACGCCATTGCCAACAAGAGCATTGTTTGCATCATTCCATTCAGGTCTTTGAGTATTCAGCCATATGCCTGCTTCGGGTATAAAATTTGACATCTTTGCAAGGAGAGTAACAAGCAACTTTTCGGCAAGTGTAGCTCTGACCAAAGCACCTTTTCTATTTGTTAAGAGAGCACCATCAGATCCAATTTTATTTTTTGCCTTGTCAATCTTATCGGCTTCAGCAAAATTATAATCAATAGTATTTTTTGAATCTTTCATGATTTGTGCATGGGATTTTATTTTGTAGGGAACATTTGCATAAACAAAACATGATCTATTCAAAAGTTCTGACATATGATCGGGGCTATGTTTATTTGAGAACTCTAAAAGTTTTAATAGATAAATTATTTGATGATCTCCCCAATAACCTATATAAGCCCAAGGATTATCGGTTTCTATCCTTTCCCAATCAAAACCATCTTTAGTGACTCGATAAGGGTTATAACCCTCAAAAGTCGATGCATTTAAGAACCTAAATATCATGCTATTAATAAATGATGGGTATGATTGCGCAAGTGCCTCCCAGTTTTGAAAAATATCTCTCCAATTGCCCTGATAATCAAGAACATCTTTGCCAGTTGCTTCATCAGTCATATTGATATCAAACTTATTCCATGGTCTGCTTGGATCTCCATGCCTGCGACTAAATTTAAGTGGTAAGTATTCATGAGTTAGTCTGTAAAAATCTTCGTTCGCATGATCAGAAAGCTTGAGTAATCTTTTTAAATGAAATGTATTTGGAAGTTGGTCTAGTTTGTCTTTGTATTTTGCGAGAATTTTTTTATTGGCCTTACCTAAATGCTGAATAAAGTCATCTCGACGCACTTGATAGTTATTATCAAAAACACCACCGCGCATAATATTAAAAAGAACATTAGCAAAATGTCTGGCATTGCGATTGCTGTCTTCAGTAAGCTGCAACCCATCGGCAGCAGCTACAAGCTTTGTTAGCTCGTTGGAACCATCTTCAGCATCAGCTAACACATCTTGATGTAATTTTTTATTTTTTCTTATTTGAGAAATTAGTTGTGTCACACCTGAAACATCTTTATTAACGTCTGCCAAAATTGTCCAGTTTTTATGACTTTTAGCTCCCAATGAAAAAGACGAATTAATGAAATAGGCACCGCGCTCACCTTTAACATCATCTTCATTTTCGAGTTTATGCCCAGCTCTAAATTTTTGTAACTGTGCTGATGAAAGTAATCTGTTTGTATTTTTAAAGTCTGGCGACCAAACCACATTAGATTTTAGTGCCTCACTTGGTTCCGCTCTGTCGACGATGACAGCACTTAATGCAAAAATTCCAAGTTTAGAGAGACGATCAAGTTCTGACCTTTTGTAGGCATCAACTAAATTGCTTGTGCTGTTTTGCAATGCCTCTTCAACGCCCCAAGGCAAAATATTTTGTATTCCATCAACAAATTCAACTTTTATTTTGCTGCCACTTAGGTTTTTAAATTGAGCTGCTCTAATAAATCCAAACTTTTTTGATGTTGTCCACTCATAGCTAAACGATATTTTAAGATCATGATTGACCTCCTCAAAAATAGCTTTGTTGCCTTTGAAATTTTTATATAGATTATTCTCACAATCATATATTCCGTCGTGTCTAGGTGAAAAAGGCTCCCATAAAAACTTTTTACTGCCTTTGTGAACTATAAAAATTGATTTTGAGCCTGTACTTTCAATGTTATCAGTTATTTTGTCGTCGGTGACATATGGAAACAATGCATTATTTGAATTTGACCGACCAGCACTGATGCCGCCATTGCTTGATAAAAACAACCAATGATCATTTGAGCTAACAATGCTCATAAAAAATGGTCGCATGTTTGCTACATTTGAAATTTTATAGAATAGCTCTCCATTGAATTGGATTTGCTCCCCAACTGCATTTTGATGGTTGGTCTTATCTAACAGACCATTAATTAAAAGTGCATTAAATTTTTTCATTTATGTGGCTCACAAAAGCTTAATAGTTTACATTCTTTAACTAATCTTATGTATATACTTAAAAAATTGCTTGCTTTAATAATATTTGGTCTAGCAATTACAGCACATTCAAACGAAAGAGACGTAATTACAATTAAAGGCAATCATCTTCATATAAATAATGAAATATATTTCATGAAGGGCCTTTGTTATCACCCAGTCCCTAAGGGCGAGACTGCTCGAAGTTTTTATAACTTGGATCAAGACCTGGCACTAATGGTCGAGGCAGGAGTGAACACAATTAGAGTATATGAGCCTATTGATGATAAAGAAGTATTAGACAAGCTCGATGCTGCTGGCATCAAGGTAATCATTAGTTTTGGTTACAACAACCCCAATACATTTGATATTGCTACAGGTGGGTTTATTGAATACATACAAAAATACAAAGATCATAATGCGATTCTTCTATGGGAATTAGGCAATGAATACAATTACCATCCCGAATGGTTTGGCGGTGATATAAATATTTGGTACAAGACTTTAGATATTGCTGCAGGTCTCGTTCAAATGATTGATGAATCAAGACCAGTTTCAACAGCACACGGAGAGTTACCTCAAGATGATGTCTTAGCTTATGGCAAGAATATTGATATCTGGGGTGTGAATG
Organism: Gammaproteobacteria bacterium; assembly: GCA_042090165.1. Classification (GTDB taxonomy): domain Bacteria; phylum Pseudomonadota; class Gammaproteobacteria; order Magnimaribacterales; family TMED112; genus TMED112. Next base: position 4,974 of record JBELJV010000035.1, on the reverse strand, counting down.
TTTATCGATGGGATAAGCCAGCATCAATCCTTCGCGAGTGGCGCATCAAAAATGTAAAAAAACCAATTTATTATGCCGAAGCTGGTGCTGACAGTTACATGGCAACAACACAACTTGGTTATTTTGAAGGGGAAAGCCAAGAAGCACAGGCAGATGCAAATAGGAATATCCTTCAAGCAATAATTGAAAACAAAAAACACAATGCTGGTGTCATGTTATTTCAATTCACCGATGGTTGGTGGAAAGCAGGCAATCCTGATCAGCATGATAAAGGTGGTTGGGCTCCTAATAGTGGAGGTGTGCCATATGATGGTGCTCCGAATGAAGAATGGTGGGGAATTGTTGATATTGATCGCAACAAAAAACTTACCTTTGATGTTGTCAAACAAGCCTATACCCAAAATTAATGAATTCAGTCACTGAAACACAGTACGCAAAAGTTCCATTAGGCCAAAAAATAGCTTTTGGACTAGGAATGTTGGCAAATCAGCTTTTTCCTGCAGCAGTTTCAATTTTTATGGTTGTGCTGGTTCAGGATCTTGGGTTTGATCCAATGTTGTGGGGCATCATTTTCTTTGTTCCGAGATTATTTGATGCAATCACAGACCCTATCATGGGTTTCATCTCAGATAACACTAAATCAAAGTGGGGCAAAAGAAGACAGTACGTCATGCTTGGTGGTCTTATCATGGGTGTTTCTTTTATTTTCATGTGGCAGCTTTATGCAGCTAATGGCTTAACTTATAACTTTTGGTATTTCTTGATCTTATCTTTAGTTTTTTATTTAGGTTTAACAATTTTTAGTATCCCTTATGTAGCAATGGGCTATGAAATGAGCACAGATTTCCATGAAAGAACAAGATTGATGGCTATCGCACAATGGATAGGGCAATGGGCTTGGGTATTAGCTCCTTGGATCTGGGTAATAATCTATGACCAGACTTTATTCGCCAGTGCTGAGGCAGGCACCAGGGAATTATCGATCTACATAGGTATTGTTTGCACAATATTAGCTCTTGTTCCAGCTGTTTTTGTAAAAAGTAAATCTACACTCGATGATACAAACTTAACACCAATCAATGCACAAAATATTGGTAACAGTGTGGTGAATATATTTGTCGCATTTAAGGATGCCTATCTCAATAAACCATTTAGGAAGCTTTGTATTGCTACTTTCTTAATTTTTAATTCCTTTCAAACAATTGCAGCCTTTTCCTTTTTTATTATTGTGCACTATTTGTTTGCTGGCAATGCTGGAGAGGCAGGAGTTTGGCCAACTTTGCATGGTAGTGTCGGCGCACTCATTACAACATTTATCGTAATTCCAACTATCACTAAAATGTCAGAGCATTTTGGTAAAAAGAAAACATTTTTAATCTCACAGGCCATATCAATTTTTGGTTACATATTGTTTTGGTTTTTGTTTGTTCCAGGCAAGCCTTATCTATTTTTATATGCCTTGCCATTTTTCTCATTTGGAATTGGTGGATTATTCACCTTAATGATGAGTATGACTGCCGATGTATGTGATTATGAAGAGTACCGCAATGGTTTGCCAAGGAAAGAGGGAATCTTTGGAGCAGTGTACTGGTGGATGGTTAAATTTGGTACTGCCATTGCAGGTTTATTTACTGGCTTCATTATGTCTTATGTTGGTTTCAATCCAGATGCAGCGACCCAAACTGATGAAGCGTTGACAGGACTGAGATTGGCCTATACTTTAATACCAATCATTGGAACATTATTAGCAATTTACGTCATGCGAAATTATGAGATTGATGAAGAGGAAGCTAATAGAATTAGATTAGAAATTTCAAAATCGAAGTAGTCATAGAATTCTTTTTAAGTTAAATTAATCAATCCTAGACCCGTAGCTCAGTTGGCTAGAGCGCTGCCTTGACATGGCAGAGGTCGTTGGTTCAAGTCCAATCGGGTCTACCAATTAATAAAATAATTAATCAATCAATACTGCCGCAGCAGATGGTGCCATTTTGCGATTGCTGTGATCAACCCCTCTAATTTCTTTGTAACTCCAATTGAAATCAAGATTATTCTGTTCAGTCATTGTGGACAGAGATTGATAAAAATTAAGTGCTCTTTTAAACCTGTTTGGTCCTTGTCTCATTGCTCCATCTGACTGGTTTAAAGATGAAGTAACTTTTACATCATGTGATCCAATATGAATATGAAGATCCATTGATAGAAAATTTCTAATATTCTTGGATGTAAGACCAATAGGTGGTTCTTTCAGCCCATATGGAAAAGATCCACCATCTAAAAATGTGTACCAGCCTGCATTAGCAGCAACAGCGGTTTTTACTTTTGGCTCATCAGACATTAGCAAATATCTATGAACAAATTGAGCACCACCAGAGTGACCATAGATCTTGTAGAGATCAGTCTTCACCCCGAATAAATTTTTATAGTGGTTGAACATGATGTCTATAGAATTATTTAGGTACAAATCTCTATTCTTTAGAATCTTTCCAGTAGACGAAGACATTTGTAAGGTATTGTAGTTAGAGAATTTTGACCGAGAAAACTCTGGTGCAATTAGAATAATATTTTTATCTTTGGCATGATTAGCCCAAACTTCGATATAACCATCAGCATTTCTACTATTTCCATGGATGATGAAAAGAATTTCTGTCTGATCATTGACCTCTTCGGGCAGAACATAAAAAACATTGATTGAAGGTTTACCCCATTCAGCAAATACCGTTTTCTCATAAACTGCTGCTGCAGAATAAAGCGTGAGAGAGCTAAGTGCCAGCAAAAAAAGTTGCTTGATTTTATCCATACCTTATATTGTAACTCTAGCAAAAACGAAATATGTTTGAAATTAGCGTTATTATTCCAACCTACAATGAGTCTGACAATATTATTGGGCTAATTGATGAAGTTCAATCCCAGCTTGAAGGTTATGATTACGAAATTATTGTTGTGGATGACAATAGCCCTGATGGCACACATTTAAAAGTAAAAGATTATGCTAAAAATAATTCAGAAGTGTCCTGCATCAATAGAACTTGGAAAAAAGGTCTTTCATCAGCAGTCGTAGAAGGGGTTGCTTTGTCAACAAAGAAATACATTAGCGTGATGGACGGTGATGGTCAGCACGATCCAGAAGATCTAAAAAGGATGATTGGGCTAGCCAAAGCAGAAAATTCTGACATTGTGATTGGATCAAGGTTTCTCAATGAAGTAAACACTGCTTCTTTGTCGGCAAACAGAAACAAACTAAGTAAAGTTGGGATTAGTATTACAAATCTGTTTAGTAATGTTCGATCAACAGACCCATTATCTGGTTTGTTTTTAATTAAAAAAGAGAAGTTCACAGATGTTCAAGAAAAATTATACAAAGACGGCTTCAAGATCCTTTTTGATATTTTGATGCTATCTAAAGGGTTGCAGCTTAATGAAGTGCAAATTAACTTTAGAGAAAGGCTAAGAGGGGAGAGTAAATTAAATTTATCTACTGTCTTTAATCTTGGGGGACAAATACTTGAAAACCTTTCACGTGGTTTAATACCTGCAAATTTTCTAGTTTTTTCACTGGTTGGATCATTTGGAGTTCTGGTGCACCTAGCTGTCTTAAATATAGCCTTAGTTGCTAATCAAAGCTTTATTCCATCAAATATTTTGGCAACGCTTGTTGCTATGACTTCAAACTATTTTATGAATAACTATCTTACCTTCCACAACATGCACAAAACCTTTAATCAAAGACTAGCTGGGGCTTTGAAGTATTTCTTTGCCAATTCTTTTTCAATAATTGCCAACATAGGCGTTGCATCTCAACTCTATTTAAATGATTTTACAGCAATGTCTTCAGCTTTATTTGGTATTCTGGCAGGCTTAATTCTTAATTACTTCTTGAGTGTAAATTTAGTTTTCAAAAAATGATGATTAAGGCGATTAATTGTATTTTATTGGTTTTTGCCCTGATTTTTATATTTCAAAAAACAGAAAAGGAGCACTACTACAACTGGGATGCAATTCCTTATTCAATGGGTCTACATATATATGAAGGCAGATCAGTTGATGAAGCTCATTATTTAACGTACTACAACTTAAGAGAAGAAGTAGGACCAAGGCTGTTTCAAGACTTATGTTGCTCAGGCAAATACAGAAGCGACCAATTTTCCAGCTCAGAAAATCTTAATTCAATGTTGCCAATGTATGTGTCTAAACCTGGGTACATATCTTTAATAAGTGCGGTAAAGAATGTTTTTAATATTAGTGAATATCAAGCCATGAAATACATCTCAATATATGCAGTTGTGTTATTGAGTATTTTGTTCTTTGTGTCATTTTTTCAAGCCAATGGTATTGCTCAATTTGCATGGATACCGTTGGTGATTGCTGGCGATATTCTTTTTCTTGGGAAGTTGATGACCCCAGACGCTGTTACCACCCTAATCTTTGCGCTTGGCCTGGTCTTATTATTACGCAAAAGCCTAATAAGTGGTTATATTGTCCTAGCATTATCAATGTTATTTAGACTAGATATGATTGTGGCGGTGGGTTTATTAGGTTTATTGCCACTTTTAAATCAAAAATTTATTTTTGCTGCTGTAAATTCAATAGTTTTCTTATCAATTTATTTTATTGTTTCTTCTGGATCTGATCATATTGGGTGGTGGGCACATTTCTACACAAGCGTAATAAGCCAACAAAGCAATCTAACTGATTTTAAGCCCGAATTTGATTTTGAAAGATATCTTTCAATTGTTTTTGGCAATCTGGAGTGGGTTTTGAGAGACACAAATTACATTAAGTGGTTTGGTATGAATCTTATTTTATTTTTTACCGGTGCATACTTTTATCAAAAGAAAAAAAATATTTTCTTAAATACGGTATTAATAATTTTGTGCGTATCGATAATAATTAAGTTCTTTTTATTCCCTAAAGTCGATGCGAGAATCTATCTTTCAATATTAACACCTGCTTTATTCATTGCGTTTCTTAATT
>JBELJV010000003.1:39375-42215 GCA_042090165.1 Gammaproteobacteria bacterium | reverse complement strand
TATCCATCTGATGAAATGATTACCCCAGAACCAAACCTTTGGTTTGGATTGTTTGGCTGTGATTCAATTGAAACTATTGAGTTGGAAATTTGATCAAAATCAAGAACTTTTTCTGATTTTGCAAAGTTTTGAAAATATACCACTTGAGCGCCAAAAAAAGCACCCAACAATAATATTAAAAAAAACAGTTTTTTCATGTTTCAAATCCGCTACCTTTATATTAATATATAGCGGGTCAACTTTGAGCAAAACATGAAAACAACAGCAGTAAGAACTCAAGATATTGAGCAAAAGTGGTACATTATGGATTGTTCTGGAAAAACTCTGGGACGTTTATCAGTACAAGTTGCAAATATTTTAAGAGGAAAAAATAAACCTGAGTACACACCAAACGCCGATATTGGCGACTTTGTAGTTTTAGTGAACGCAAAAGATATCAAAGTAACAGGCAAAAAAACTGAAGATAAAATTTACTATAGACATAGTGGTTACCCTGGAGGAATAAAGCAGATTTCTTTTAAAGATCAACTTGCCAAAGATCCAGAGAAGATAATTAGAGATTCAGTTAAAGGAATGTTACCTAAAAATAGGTTGAATCGACAGATTATCAAGAAACTTAAAGTCTACAGCGATGAGAATCATCCGCATGAGGCACAGAATCCAAAGGAACTTAAATAATGAGTACAATTTCAGGAAGACGTAAAGAAGCAACAGCAGTAGTTAAACTATCCAAAGGAAAAGGCATAGTTACAGTTAACAAAAAGAGCATTGACGATTACTTTGGCAGAGATGTTGCCAAAATGATAATTAGACAGCCTTTAGTCCTGACTAAACTAGAAGCGAGTTATGATATCGATGTCAAAGTCAATGGTGGAGGTTCATTTGGTCAAGCTGGAGCGATTAGATTAGCAATATCAAAAGCATTAGTTGTAGAAAATCCTGATTTAAGAGCTGACCTGAAGAAAGCAGGTTACCTAACAAGGGACTCAAGAGTTAAAGAAAGAAAGAAAGTTGGCTTGAAAAAGGCGAGAAAGAGCCCACAATTCTCTAAGAGATAAAAATATATTAATGTCTGAAAAAGTAGACCCAAAGAGACGCAAAGCTCTTCTCATAACATCTGGTGTTATGGGTGCTGTTACCGTTACAGGTTTTGCCGTACCTTTCTTGAGTGCATGGAATCCTAGTGAAAAAGCAAAAGCAATGGGCGCGTCTGTGAAGTTTGATCTTACAAAACTTGATGCCGGTGCAATGGCAGTTGTAGAGTGGAGACGAACACCTATTTTTATTGTTCATCAAACTGAACAAGCTAAGCAGAATTTGCCAAAACTTAATGAAAAGATGGTAGATCCAGCTCTTGAAGAGGGTTTGCTGCGTTCAGCTAACGATAAATTTTCTGTTCTTAAAGGCGTATGTACTCATCTATCTTGTGCACCTAAATATCACCCAGAAATAGAGCCTAAAGCTTGGGATCAAGAATGGCTTGGTGGTTTCTTTTGTCCATGCCATGGTTCTAAGTTTGACTTAGCTGGCAGAGTTTATAAAGGTGTTCCTGCACCAGTTAACCTTGAAGTGCCTCCACATACTTTTGAAGGAGATACATTAATTATAGGAGACGCTGTTTAATAATGAGTGACAAAAAAAATTCGTTTATGAGCTGGTTAGATAGAAGACTACCAGTTACTGAAAATTTAGAAAGACATTTAACAAAACATCCTGTTCCAAAAAAAGTAAATTTCTTTTATATATTTGGTGCATTGTTAATGGTTGTATTTATGGTTCAGGTAGTAACTGGAATATGGCTAATGATGTTTTATACAAACACAGAGGAGGGAGCTTTTGCTAGTGTTGAGTACATCATGCGTGATGTTGATTACGGATGGTTAATGAGATACATGCATAGCACTGGAGCAAGCGCCTTTTTCCTACTAATGTATTTTCATATGTTTAGGGGCTTGTTGTATGGCTCTTACCAAAAACCTAAAGAACTAGTTTGGTTGTTTGGTTGTTTTCTATTGTTCTTATTAATGGCAGAGGGTTTCCTAGGATATGTTCTTCCATGGGGGCAAATGTCATATTGGGCTGCAAATGTCATTTTGTCACTTTTTGGAGCTATACCTTTCATTGGTCCTGATTTGCAGGTTTGGATTCAAGGGGATTATGTTTTATCCGGAATAACACTATCAAGGTTTTTTGCCTTGCACGTTGTTGTAGTGCCGCTTTTAATGATAGCGCTCGTTGTGTTTCACATTTTCGCACTTCATGAAGTTGGTGCAGGAAATCCAGAAGGAGTTGATATTGAAAAGCACAGAGATGAGAAAGGCATGCCCTTAGATGGAGCACCATTTCATCCCTACAAAACATTTAGTGCACTACCTGCAATAGGTATATTTTTTATAGTTTTCTTTGCAATAGTTTTCTTTGCTCCAACTGGAGGCGGATACTTCATCGAAAAACCTAATTTTGAAGAAGCAGATTTTTTAAAGACACCTGAACATATTGCACCTGTCTGGTATTACGCACCTTTTTATTCAATATTAAGAGCAGTAACTTTTGGAATACCTTTCTTGGGAATAACAAGCAAGTTCTTAGGTTTTATAATCTTTGCAGCAAGTATTGCAATTCTTTTTGTGGTGCCGTGGCTTGATAGATCCAATGTTCAAAGCATTAGGTACAAGGGGATCTATAGTAAAGTTGCAATTGTTTTATTCGCTACATCTTTTGTAACACTTGGTTATCTTGGGACGAAGCCAGTTAATGAAATGAGAACCCTAATTGCACAAATTTGCACAGTATTCTATTTTGCTCCATTTATTTTGATGCCAATTTATACCAAATATGAA
>JBELJV010000003.1:18922-39275 GCA_042090165.1 Gammaproteobacteria bacterium | reverse complement strand
ATCCCTGAAACAATCCTTCTTGAGGATTTAATTACAACACCAGATACAAAAGCTTCAGACTTTATGTCATTTGGTTTGCCAGAAGTGTCGCCTATAGGTGCACCGGATCTAACACTGAGGACAAGAGTTAGGGGGGAAGATTGGATTTATACATACTTGAGGACGTTCTATAATGACCCAAATCAACCATCTGGAACCAATAATTTGGTTTATGAAGGCACATCAATGCCTAATGTTCTTGCTGGACTTCAAGGCAGCCAAGAACTTGTTGGGAAGGGAAAATTAAAACAAACAACACAAGGAACTCAAACAAAAGAAGAATTTGATGAATCTATGAGAGATCTAGTTAACTTTTTAGCTTACGTAGCTGAGCCAGCAAGAGTAACAAGAGAAAAAAATGGTTTTTTTGTAATTCTATTTTTTATAGTTTTTACAGCAGTAATGTGGTTGCTTTATAGAGAGTATGCAAAGGAGATTAAATGATTTTTTATTCTGAAGAAAAAGGCCATTATAGCCATATGGTTAGATTAGTACTGGCTGAGAAAGATATTTCATGCGAGATTAAGGTGTTTGATCAAGCTGAAAAGCTTCCAGAGGAATTACCAACTTTAAACCCTTATAACAAGCTTCCTGTTCTTGTTGACAGGGAAGTCACAATTTATGAGCCAAGAGTAATTTTAGAATATCTGGATGAGAGATTTCCTCACCCACCTCTTCTACCAATATACCCAAACAATAAAGCGGAGTGCAGGCTCTTAATTCACAGAATAGAAAAAGATTGGCTACCAGTAATTGATAAGATGATGAGCCCAAAAATTAGCCAAAAGGATTTTGATGCACAAAAAAAAGAATTAGTTTCTTTAGTTTCAGGCATTGTTCTTGTGTTAAAAGAAAAACCATACTTTATGAGTGATGAATTTACACTTGTGGATTGTTATATGAGTGCAATTTTATATAGGCTTCCATACTTAGGTGTTACAACTCCTAATTCAAAATCATTTGAAAGTTTAAGAAAGTATCAGGAAAAACTGTTTTCTCGACCTAGCTTTGATCTGTCACTGACTGATGCAGAAAGAGATTTAAAGTATTCTTTTAATTAAAATAAGAGATTGCTTTAAATTGCCCATCAATTAACTCATAAGTTGCTAGGTACCCCTTAAATTTACCCTCAAGGTTATTGCTTATTGCAAAAGCTATCATCATCGAATCAAAGCCCAAACTAAAACTTCTGCTTTTAGCTAAATCGTACCCATATTTATTTGTATAAGTATGATCGACAAGCTTGATACCGTGTAGCTCAATCTCGTTTGAATCTAATGATTCTTGAAGATTATATGTTAATGTGATGATTTCATAATTAAGCCCATAATTAAACCTTACCAAAGATGCAAGCCGATACAGTTCTGTAGGGTTTTCTGGGAAAAAAATAATATGGTTGAAATCAGCACGCGCCCTTGGAACAAAATTTACCTTTGCAAAACTTGCTTTATCTATTTTGTTAAATCTCTGTTTGCTTTCTGAGACATCAAGAAAATTTTCAATTCTGCTTTCAGAGTCAGATGAAGCATCAATTGTAATTACATCACGATCTTCACTGAACCATGATTTTTTGAACAATTGTTCACCTTCACTCCCACTTGATTTACCACTTATTATTCCAACTCTATTAATTTCAGTTTCTTCTAGGTAATTTGTTAAGGCAGAGATTTGTGGCTCATTATTGAGCGAAAGATAATAATTTTCTTGCGCTTTATTCAGCATCAATGCTCTATCCTTAACGAGCAGACCATCTGTTTCTGAAACAATTTTTTTATTTATTGGGCCAATTAGAAAATTTTTATTAGCCTTTCTCATATTTATTTCATTTTGGTCTGTAAACTCAATTTTGTTTTCAATGCCAAAATGTTTTATTGCTGAAAAGACTCCAATTTGAAAGTAATTATTAAATTCTTGATAGTCCTTGTAATCTGGTAGTGCAAATATGTATGAATTGCTGAATAATTGATCCTCAGAATCAAAATTTATTTCAGTTAGGCCTGTAAAAAAAAAGCTGTCTTCTTCAACAAATAGTACCTCAGATTTTTTTACCTCTACAGGAGATGCACAGCTAATAATTACTAGTAAATAAATTACAATATAAAGTATTCTTGAAATCATGACTTTCTATATTATACCTTCTCCAATTGGCAATCTTGATGATATTACCATCAGAGCAAAAAAAATTTTGAAGGACATAGATTTTTTGGTTGTAGAAAATAAAAAAGTTACCAGTAAGCTCTTAAGCGCGCTTGATATAAAGAAGAAGAGAATAATTACTTACAACGATACATCGTCAACCAATGACAGAACTAAAATAATTGAGCTAATTAAAAAAGGCTTAACGGGTGGTTTGATTTCTGATTCGGGGACGCCTCTCATATCAGATCCTGGCTTCAAGCTAATATCAGAAATAATTAAGAACGATTTTAAACTGATTTCGTTGCCTGGACCAACATCGGTAATTACTGCTTTAGCAGGAAGCGGTTTAAGTACAGATAATTTTCAGTTTTTAGGTTTTTTCCCTAGAAAAAAAATTGAACAGAGCAAGATATTAAAAAAAGTGAAAATGTATGAGGGCACTTCTATTTTTTTTGAGTCTCCAAAACGTCTTTTAGCAACATTAGAGTTCATGCAGGCAAACCTCAACAACCAAACAAAGATTTGTGTGGCCAAAGAATTAACAAAAATACATGAAAGCTATATACGTGGAACTTTTTCAGAGGTTTTAAGTTTTTTTTCTAAAAACCAAGAAAAAATAAAAGGTGAATTTATTCTGATGATTGATGTATTCCCTGATTCAATTGATATAAATACAGCAGATGAAATTTTTGAAATATTAAAAAATGATTTAAGTATCAAGATGATATCAAAATTGGCATCTGGTATAACTGGACGAAGCAAAAATGATCTTTACAAAAGATTCTTGTCATTATCTGAAAAGAACTGATAATATATGCAGCTGAGTTGGTCGAGCTATCGCTTAATTTTAAGAGGAAAGTCCGGACTTCAAAGAGCAGAGTGCCAGTTAACAACTGGGGGACGTGAGTCTACGGCTAGTGCAACAGAAAGTATACCGCCTCATTGAGGTAAGGGTGAAATGGTGAGGTAAGAGCTCACCGCCTAATTAAGTTTAGGGCAGTGTAAACCCCACTTGAAGCAATGCCAAATAGAGATTGAATTATGTTGCTCGCATACAATCTGGGTAGGCAGCAAGAGTGTCTTGGCAACAAGGCACCTAGATAAATGATGGCTAAAACAGAATCCGGCTTATAGACCAACTCACACCTGTCCTATAAAATTCTATTTATGACATGGCAAATTCTTGATCAAGAATATGAACAGGCAAAAATTGCGGTAATTGGCATTGGCGGAGGCGGAGGCAATATGGTTAACCATATGATTAACTCAGGGATACGTGGTGTTGATTTTATTTGTGCAAATACTGATTCACAAGACTTAAGTAAAATTCAAAAAGCAAAATTAATTAAACTCGGCAATGATCAAACAAGAGGTCTGGGAGCTGGAAATGATCCGTTGCAAGGAAAGTTGGCGGCAGAACTAAGTTTGGATGAAATTGAAGAATGCCTTAGAAATACTGAAATGGTGTTTATTACAGCTGGAATGGGTGGTGGAACAGGAACAGGTGCAGCCCCTGTTATTGCAAAATTAGCAAAAGATATGGGAATACTTACCATTGGAGTAGTAACTACTCCATTTAAATACGAAAAACAAAAAAGAGCTGATCAAGCTGAATCAGGAATTCAGCAGCTATGGAATCATGTGGATTCAATTATTGAAATAAATAACGAAAAGATTTTTGAAACATTCCCTAGAAACACACCTTTTAAAGAAGGCTTGAATGCTGTCAATAATGTTCTTGTAAATGCTGTTAGAGCTGTTACTGAGGTAATACTAAATCCAGCAACGATGAATGTAGATTTTGCTGATGTAGAAGCAGCAATGTCTCAAGGCGGGAAAGCAATAATGGGCTATGGGCAAGGAAGTGGTGTTGGTAGAGCAAAAGAGGCAGTTGATAATGCTCTAAACAGCCCATTTTTTGATAAAGCTGAAGTTAGGAATGCAAAAGGTTTAATAATAAATATATGCGGCTCTTCCTCCATAGGAAATGATGAAGTTAAGGAGATCATGGAACATGCAGGAAGCATTGGTGTTGATGGCGTGGAAGCTATTCCTGGTTTGACCATTGATGAGTCATGTGAAAATGATATCTTTGTAACAATAATAGCAACTGGCTTAAGGAGATTTGATTTAGATGGTTTCCAGGAGCGAGTTCTGAGGCCAGTAAGTCCAATTTCAGCAACAAGACCAGTATCAGATGGGTATGTTGATGTAGGAAGCATTGAGACTATCAATATTAAAGATACTTTTAGGAGACTGAATAATTAAACATTTTCCAGTTTTGCTTGAAGAGTCCATATCTTCCTTAATTACCAATCAAAATGGTATTTATGTAGATGGAACATTTGGTAGAGGCGGTCACTCTAAAAAAATCCTTGAACGTATATCATTAAAAGGGTCACTATTTTCATATGACTTAGATCCAGAAGCAAAACTAGAAGCTGAAAAAATAAATCATTCAAATTTTCACTTCGTTCATGATAACTATAGAAACATACATCTAAATTTTTCTGAAAATTCTTTAGATGGCGTACTTTTAGATTGCGGTGTGTCTTCACCACAACTTGATAATCCTGAAAGAGGTTTTAGTTTTAAGGATAATGGCCCATTAGATATGAGATTTAATCCTAAGGCTGGTGTTTCCTGTGCTGAAATAGTGAATACATTTGATGAAAAAGATATTGCAAAAATATTATGGGATTATGGGGAAGAGAAAGAGTCAAGACGTATTGCAAAAGCAATTGTAGAGCGAAGATCTGTGAAAGGTTTTACAGAAACCAAGGATCTTTCAGAACTTATATGCTTGGTTAAAAAAGGAAAAACTAAAAAACACCCAGCAACAAAGTCATTTCAAGCTCTAAGGATTGCAGTAAATGATGAGATAGAGAGCTTACGAGACTGCTTGGTAAACCTAAAAACAAAACTAAAAAAAGGAGGAAGAATAGTCATTATTTCATTTCATTCTCTTGAAGATAGGATTGCAAAAATTTCATTTAAAGCGGAGGTTAGTTTTATTGAAAAGAAAATCCCCTTAATTGATGATGAGCCTATGAAAGAATTTAAAGTCTCTAAAATCATCTATCCTGATGAACAAGAATTAAGTAATAATATACGATCAAGAAGTGCAAAAATGAGAGTTATAGAGAAATTATGAAAATCATAGATGTAGTAATTATTTTTTTATCCTTAATTTTTTTAATTTTGAGTTTTTTGAAAGTTTTTTTAGTCTTTGATTACAAAAGAAATTACATTTATTTAGACGAAGTTCAAACACAAATTAATCTTCTCAGCAGTCAGAATACAAAACTTAAGGTTGAGATTTCATTAATACAGTCATCTCCCTATATTTATGAAAAAGCACTCGAAATCGGGATGATAGAACCAGAAATTAATAATGATTAAACTAAGGTTTGTATTTTTAATTGTATTCATATTTGTAATTCTTGTTCCCATCCAGCAATACTTAAATCTAAGTGAGCAAAGAGATTTGTTTGTCGAAGCAAGCCAGATCAGGAGTCAAAGTAGTGAAAAAATTATAGCTCCAAGAAAGACCATTGTTGATAGAAACCAGAATGATCTAGCAATTAGCATTCAAAGACCAACTTTAATTTTTAAAACGGATGCTGACAAAGAAAAAATTAAAAATTTTGCGAACGATAATTCTAAAATCATCTTTTTAAATGCAAATAAAAGACTTTATTTTGAATCAAATATTGATCAAAAATTTATCTCAGAAGCCCGGGAATTTTGTGGCTGCACAATAATTAGAGAGGATTTGTTCAGGAGGTATTACCCATATGGCTCAATTACGGGGACAGTAGTAGGTTTTGCAGGAGCAGATGGAGGGCTTGATGGAGTTGAGGAGCTATTTAATTCTTCTCTAGATGCTGAAATTAAAGAGGATTTCTTTATTAGAAGTGCAAAAGGTCAAAAAACATTTGGGAATTTGGAATCATTTAACTTTGAAAAAGAAAAACTAACATTAACTCTCGATATTACCTTGCAGTACAAACTTTTTGAGGAGCTTAAAAAAGCGATTGTAGACTCAAAAGCTGCGGGAGGTTTTGCCTTAATAATGGATTCAAAAAATGGTGATATTTTAGCTATGGCTAATTACCCATCATTTAACCCAAATAATTCGTCAAGAGTCTTGAAAAGGAATAGATTAATCGAAGATTTCTATGAGCCAGGGTCATTAATAAAGCCATTTACAATAGCTGGTGCTTTAGAAATGAAGCTTATAGAAAAAGATACAGTCATAGATACAAATCCAGGTTATGTAACTCTTTCAAACATTAGAAGAAGTGAGGCTGGAGGAAAAAACTTTGGTGAAATTATGCCTGATGAAATTATTTATCATTCTTCTCAGGTTGGAACAGCAAAAGTAGCAATTAAGTTTTCTGATGATCAATTAAAAAATAACTTAAGAAGGTTTGGATTTGGAGAATTCTTAGAGATGGATTTATCTCTATCTAATCCAGGCACTATTCTAGATGCACCTAAGCTTTATGAAATTGATAAAGCATCAATGGGATACGGCTATAGTCTTGAAGTAAATTCATTACAACTAGCTAGAGCCTATAGTGTCTTTGCAAACAAAGGATTATTGATAGAACCTAGAATATCATTTGATGATAGCTTCCAACCAAAAAAAATCTTAGATGCTGAAATTGCAGATTATGTATTAAAAGCTTTGCGAGACACTGTTTTAATTGGCACAGCATCAGATTTAAGTAAAAACTCAGTGGAAATTGCAGGAAAAACAGGAACAACAAATAAATATATTCCAGGCGAAGGGTATGCTCAAGGAAGATATCAATCAAGCTTTGCTTCAATATTTCCTTATTCTGATCCGAAATACGTAATGATAGTGACTATAGACGAACCTGATCCAAATAAATATTTTGGAGGCGACGTTTCAGCACCAGTAGTAAGTGTGATGGCAGAATTTTTAGAAAGATTAAAATATTTATGAAAAATCCATTGAAGCAAGATTTCCTTCAAAACAAAAAATTTACTTGTAATTCAAAGTATTTGCAAAATGACGATGTATTCATTTCTATAAATGGAGGCTTCAAGTATCTTGATGAAGAGACATTAAAAAAAGCCTCATGCATTATTTTAGATGAGCATGATGATTTTGAAGGCCATGGCAAAATAATTAAGTGTCCTAAACTTAATGATAATTATTTGCAATGGTTGGACGAGTTATTTTCAATTGATCATAATCAGTTTAATAATTTTTTTGTCACTGGAACCAATGGCAAAACGACAACTACCCATTTTTTGAGTGACATATTAACAGCAAATAATATAGATCATGGTTCAGTTGGAACATTGGGAACATTTGTAAACAAAGCGTTGGTCTTTCAAAACCAGTTAACAACAGAAGATCCTACTTATATTCGAAGCTTTCTTAATGTCTGCAACAAAAAAAATATTGATAAAGTTCTTTTTGAGGCCTCATCAATAGGCATTGACCAAGGCAGACTTGATGGTATGCCAATAAAGCATGCGGTTTATCTAAATCTTTCTAGGGATCATTTTGATTACCATCGAAATTATGAAAGTTATTTGCAGGCAAAGAGGAAGCTAATTGAAAATGAAGAACTAGAGACTTTGGTTTTCAATGCTGATCAGCCTGAATTTATAGATTCTTTAAGTAACTTAAATGCAAAAGATGTTTTTCAGATTTCGAATAGAAATAAATCAGCAGATATCTTTTACGAAATTAAAAATTGTGACCTGACTGGAAATATGAAATTCATAGCTCGAACACCATGGGGTGAATTCGATGCAGAAGCGAAAATATTAACAGAATATAATATTTTCAATCTCTTGGCCTCTCTCCCTTATTTCTGTTCAGTAGGTGGCGATGTGCCAAGTTTTTTTCATTCTTTATCTTCTTTATCGCTGCCTGAGGGTAGGCTTCAAAAAATTAATGAAAGGCCAATTTATATTGATTATGCACATACACCCCATGCTCTTGAACAGGCGTGTAAATCATTAAAAAATCAAGAAAATAAATTAATTTTAGTGTTTGGAGCAGGTGGAGATAGAGATACTGGCAAAAGAAAGCAAATGGGCGAAGTTGCTGATAAATATGCAGATGAAATTATTGTGACAAGCGATAATCCTAGAAATGAAGATCCTGCAAAAATAGCAGATATGATCATTGAAGGCATTTCAAAAGAATCAAAAATACATATTGAGCTTGATAGATCTAAAGCAATCAGTCGAGCAATTGATAAAATGGACGAAACAAGCACGTTATTAGTGTGTGGAAAAGGCCATGAAAAAAATCAGATTATTGGAAACAATAAATTCTTTTTTTCAGACAAAGAGGAAATCATCAAATGTATAAATTAAATGGTTTTAGAGATTTAGAGCAAATAGCAAAATTTTTAGGATCAAGTGCAACAAATAATATGGTCATAAATGAAATTGTATTTGATTCAAGACAGGCAAAAAAAAATTCATTATTTGTCCCGCTTAAGGGAGAACAATTCGATGGCGAAGAGTTTGTACAAGACTGTTTGAATCGTGGAGCTGCATGCTTGTCTATGAATTCTCATGAAGGGGCAGTTATTCAGGTCCCAAATGTATATACAGCACTTTTAAAACTAGCTCAGCAAAAACTTGAAAATCTCTCTCCAGTAACTTTTTTCATAACTGGAAGTTATGGAAAGACAACAATTAAAGATATGTTGAAATTTTTTATTGGAGCAGATTGTCATGCTACTAGCTCAAATGAAAATAATGAATTTGGTATTCCATTCACTATTTTAAGTATGCCAGAAAGCGCAAAGTTTTTGGTTGTTGAGTGTGGAGCAAGAAAGCAAGGGGACTTCGAGGAGATATCTAGTATCTTAAAATGCGATGTCTTCATTTTGACAGGTATTGCAGGCAATCACTTGGAAACATTTGGTTCTATAAAAGAAATAGAAAATACAAAAATACAACTTAGGCATTCGTTAAGGAATCAAGCTAACTTTATTGATGGAAGAATTATTCAAGAAACCAATTATGAAAGGTTTAATAAATTACTTGTCGAACAAGCCTTATCCTTCATTAACTTAGAAAAAGAGATTCATAATAATGATTTTGTTCCATCTTCAGGAAGAGGAAATGAAATTCAATTTTATGAAGGAAAAATTATTGATCACACATATAATGCCAGTCCCCATACTATGATCTCAACTGCTAGCAAGTATGACCCTAAAGAAACAATCTTAATTTTGGGAGATATGGCAGAACTAGGTGATACAGAGGAGAAACTTCATCTTTCAACTTTAAATGAGCTGAAGGAATATCAGATATTTGTTACAGGGAATATATTTAAAAAGGTATTTTTAAAAGCTGAGCCTAAACAACTAACTTATTTTCAAGGTATCACAGATTTTCCAAAAGATATTTTTGTGAAATTACTCAAAGAAGGCAAAAACTTATACTTTAAGGGTTCAAGGTCGAGTAAAATGGAAAACTACATTGAAGCTTTAATAAATGATTGAATTTTTTTTAAACTTTCTTCCTGAAAAGTCGCCATTCCTTAATCTTTTTTCATACTTGAGCACAAGAACTATACTTGCAACACTCACCGGATTAATAATTGTAATTTTTTTTGGAGATTATTTCATAAACAAGATTAGATCTTTACAATTCAAGCAATCAATAGGTGATAGGGGGCCAGAAAGCCACAAAGCAAAAGATGGAACACCAACAATGGGAGGTTTGCTTGTAGTAGGTGCTGTCATATTCTCAGGATTGCTTTGGGGTGATTTAAGTAGCAAATATATTTTAATTTCTCTTTTTTGCTTAATATCATTTGGCTTAATTGGGTTTGTTGATGACTACAAAAAGATACAAGAAAAAAACTCCAAGGGAATCTCGTCACAAACAAAACTTTTTTATCAGTTCATAGCAGCATGCGCTATTTCAATAGCATTATTCATGACAGCTTCAAGTGAAGCAGAGTACTCCTACATTGTTCCCTTCTTTAAGGATGTGTTTCTAGATTTTGGTTTTTGGTTTGTATTTATTTCTATATTTATTCTTGTTGGTAGCTCAAATGCAGTTAATTTAACAGATGGCTTAGATGGTTTGGCTATATTGCCTGTAATTATAATCACAGCAGCTTTGGG
This sequence comes from Gammaproteobacteria bacterium, assembly GCA_042090165.1. Lineage (GTDB taxonomy): Bacteria > Pseudomonadota > Gammaproteobacteria > Magnimaribacterales > TMED112 > TMED112. The sequence continues at coordinate 28,956 of JBELJV010000003.1, read as the reverse complement.
AGTTATTGCTTGGGCTTCAGGTAATGTTATTGCAGCAGATTATCTTTACATACCATTTGTTGAAGGAACTGGTGAATTACTTGTTTTATGTGGAGCAATGGTTGGAGCAGGTATTGGTTTTCTATGGTTTAATGCTTACCCAGCGCAAATATTTATGGGGGATGTTGGGTCTTTATCTATGGGTGCATTTATTGCATTAGTAGCCATTATAGTTCGACATGAGATTGTTTTTGCCGTAATGTCTATTGTATTTATCATGGAAGCAATGAGCGTAATTTTGCAAGTATTATCCTTTAAATTACGAAAGAAAAGAATATTTAAAATGGCACCTATTCATCATCATTTTGAATTAATTGGCTGGAAGGAACCAAAAATTATTGTGAGGTTTTGGATATTAACTTTTATTTTTGTTCTGATCGGCCTCTCTCTGCTAAAAATAAGATGAAAAATTCACTTATCCTTGGTTATGGTATAACAGGGAAGTCTTTTGAAGCGTACCTCTCTAAAAGAAATATAAATTTTGATATTTTGGATGAACAAAAAGGTATTATCCCTGATAATTTTACCAACACCCAAAGTTTTTTTGATGTCTATGATTCAGTCTATATCTCTCCAGGGATAAATTTTAAAAAACTATTTCCTGAAGTTGTATTAGAGCAAATTGATTTTATAAGTGATCTAGATATTTTTTTTAAAAAAAATAGTTCTTTCAAAATAGGCATTACAGGAACAAATGGCAAAAGTTCTCTTGCATATTATCTAGAACAGTTGCTAAATAAAGTTTCATCAGCGATAGCCTTAGGCAATTATGGGAATGCCTTGCTTGATAACTTAGAACACACTAAAAAATACTCCGTTATTGAGGTTTCAAGTTTTCAATTAGATAAGATGAAGGAAAATAACTTTGATCTTACGGTTATTACAAATATCCAAAGGGACCACATCGATTATCATGGCAGTTTTAATGCTTACAGAGAATGTAAGCTTAAAATATGTCGTGATGGAATAAAAAATTTAATAAGCGATGATGAAACTGATTTATCTAATTTAGCTTTCCAAGTTTTTGAATATTTAGAGCCCAAAGCCAACCTAGATAGCTTTAAGCTTAAAAATCTTCCACATAGGTTAGAAGAATTTAGAACAGGATTTATAAATGATTCTAAATCAACGAATCTTGCTTCACTTGAGTACGCATTAAAAAAAATAAATTTTATGGGGGATTTAATTATGTGTGGGGATCCTGCAAAAGAAAGTTACTCAAACCACAAAATTAAAGGCCCAAAAAAAGTTTTAATCTTTGGTAGGCATGCTAGAGAAATCGAAAAATTAATTCTCCATGATCATAAATTAGTATTTGAGACCCTGGATTCGTTGTTAAGATATCTGCTAGAAGAGAGAGTCGAAGGAGATGTTTTATTTTCTCCTGGGCATCCAAGTGGTGAAGACTTTCAAAACTTTGAAATACGAGGAAATTCCTTTAAAGAAAAAGTAAATGAATACTTTAGCTAAACCAAAAGAAAATTTAATTGACCCTCTAATTCTTATTCCAATTCTTTTACTGACATCAATAAGCGCACTTTTTATTTTTTCTGCATCAAATGTTATTGCCTCTGAAGACTTTAATAATCCATTTTTTTTTATTGAACGACAAGTAGTTGCTTTTGCACTTTCTTTGATAATGTTTTCAGTTTTTTTATTCATTCCAATTTCTTTTTATAGAGAGAATGGATTGCTTTTATTTTTTTTATCTGCCTTTCTATTGGCTTTAGTGCTTATTCCTGGAATAGGAAGAGAAGTTAATGGAAGCAGGAGATGGTTAGATTTTGGTTTCATGAATATGCAGCCTTCAGAAGTAGCTAAAATTTTTGTTCCAATATACTTATGTGGTTATTGCTTAAGAAGAAAAGAACAACTTGAAAGCTCATGGCGAGGTTTCTTAAAGCCAATTATAATTACATCAATCATCACTCTGCTTTTATTTTTTGAGCCAGATATTGGTGCAATGGTAGTCATTTTTGCTATTGGTATTGGCATATTATTCATTGGTGGAGCAAAGTTATCACAGTTAGGAATTTTAACTATTATTTTCGTGACATTAGTTTCCATTTTTATTTACTTTAACCCTGAGAGGCTTGAAAGGGTTCTTGAATTTTCAAACCCCTGGGACAAGCAAAGAGATGCAGATTATCAATTAATTAACGCGTTAATTGCTTCAATACAAGGTGGTTTTTTTGGTCTTGGTATTGGGGAAAGTACCCAAAAATATTACTTTCTTCCAGAAGCCCACACTGATTTTATTTTTTCAATTTATATTGAAGAGACAGGAATGCTTGGCTTGATAGTATTACTTTCAGCTTATTTAATCATTCTAGGACGTTTATACTTTTTGGCAGATAGGTCAATGAAAAAGAATTTTTACTTTAATAGTTTATTAATTACTGCATTTGCTCTTACTTTCTTTATTCAAACAGCCTTAAATATTTTTGTTAATCTTGGTTTAATTCCAACCAAGGGCCTTGCCCTTCCATTTATAAGTTACGGAAGGAGTAGTGTTATTATGAATTTTATAGGTCTTGCAATCATGCTACGAGCAAGCTGGGAATTTAGAAATAATATAAAATGAAAATAGCAATATTTGCTGCTGGCACAGGTGGCCACATTTATCCAGCGCTTTCAATAGCAGAAAATTTTAAAAAAGATGAAGTTCTATTCTTTGCCTCAAATCGTGAACTTGAAAAGCAAATATATGCTGTGTCTGATTTTAAAGTCATTCACTTAAAAATTAGTGGGTTTCGTGGAAAATCCTTACTTGAGAAGATTATCTTCCCATTTAATCTCTTGATTAATCTTTTTAAAGTAATTTTTGAATTGATTAAATTTAAACCAGCCAAATCACTTCTTATGGGTGGATACATCTCTATTTTAGGATTAATTGCAAATAAAGTTCTATTTAAGCCCATCTTTTTGCATGAACAGAACTCCATGATGGGGAGCGCCAATAAAATGGCATCTTCTTTCACAAAAAAGAACTTTACCTCTTTTCCGATAGGCATAAAGAATGAAAAAGTAATGGGAAACCCCATTAGAGGAAATTTCTGTAATCATAACTATTCAAGCCAATTAATAAAAACCAAAGTTTTGGTTCTTGGTGGAAGCCAAGGTAGCAAATTTTTTAATGATAATCTGCCAGCAATTCTGCAAAGCTCTGAAATTCAAGAAAGGATAATTTTTCAAACAGGTAATCAGTTTTCAATGGAGAATAGCCATAAAATTGAATACAAAAAATTTATCGCTGACATTCCAAAACTATTTAATGAGACAAAGTTTGTAATATGTAGATCTGGTGCAGGCACAATTACTGAGCTCCAGGCATATGGAATGCCTGCAATACTTTTTCCACTGCCAAACTCTATTGATGATCATCAAAAAAATAATGCCTTAATTTATGCAGAGGGCAATGATGCTTTTATTTTTGATGAATACAATTTTGATCCAGAACATTTTTTGCAAAAGCTGAATGAATTTAATTCTCTAGATCTCAAAGAATTAAGCAAAAAAGTAAAGAAAGATTTACACTGTGAGGCAGCACTCAATATAGCAAATGAAATTAAGCAAAATTAAAAACATACATTTCGTAGGCATTGGAGGAGTTGGCATGGTCGGCATAGCTGAGATGCTTTTAAATCAAGGCTTCACAATATCTGGCAGCGATCTTGTAAAAAATAAAAATACTTCACGACTGGAAAAGATGGGCGCAAAAATTTTTCTTGGGCATAATAAGAAAAATGTCTCCGATGCTGATGTAATTGTCTATTCATCTGCAGTTGTGAAATCTAATCCTGAGATAAAAGCAGCGGAGATGCTCAATAAAACAATAATTCCTAGAGCAGAAATGTTAGCAAGCTTAATGAGGGGCTTTCATAGCATTGCTGTTGCTGGTTCCCATGGAAAAACATCTACAACAAGTCTTATCTCTAATATTTTTATTAAAGCAAACTTTGATCCTACTTTTATCATTGGGGGGAAGATTCTTGGCCAAGAGTCCAGGAGCATTTTAGGAGCAAGCGATTATATAATTGTAGAGGCAGATGAAAGTGATGCATCCTTTTTGCACCTAAATCCAGAAATAAGTGTAGTTACAAATGTAGATAATGACCATTTAGATTTTTACGAAAATGATCCATCAAAATTACAAAAAACATTTCATCAATTTCTAGAAAATCTTCCTTTTTATGGAACTGCTGTAATTTGCATTGATGATGAAGGCGGTCAAAAATTATTTGACGAATTATCTAGGCCAAAAATTTCATATGGTTTCAAGAAATCAGCAAACTTTTATATCAAAAATTTGAAGCAGTTGAAAAACTATCAAGAGTTTTCGGTAACAAATAATTCAAATGGCAAAGAGGTGCGTTTGAAACTCAAAATTCCTGGAAAGCATAATGCATTAAATGCTACCGCAGCATATATTGTTGCAAAGCAAGCTGGAATTAATACAAGAATTATAAAGGACTCTCTTTCATCTTTTGGAGGAGTTTCAAGAAGACTTGAAGAGAAAGGGTCTCTAAAGATCAACAATAAATCAATTACCTTAATTGATGATTATGGACACCATCCAACTGAAATTAATGCCACAGTGGATGCATTAAGTGCTTCCAATAGAAATAAAAAAATTAATATGATCTTTCAGCCACATAGATACTCAAGGTCCTCATTATTATTTGATGATTTTATTAAAAGCTTATCAAGTTTAGATTTAGTAATTTTGATGGATATCTATTCTGCTGGTGAACAAAATCTTAAGGGGATTTCTGCATATGACTTTGTTGACGCCCTAAGGAAAAAAGGCACAAAAGCGCTCTTTGCGAAAAATTTAAAAGAAATATCATCAATACTTGAAAGTGAGGTAAAAGATGGAGATATTTTGGTAACTCAAGGTGCTGGAAATGTCGTAGATATTTCAAATTCACTCAAAGCTTTATATAAATGAAAAATGTAATTGTGCTTTTTGGTGGAGATTCTGATGAAAAAGAAATTTCTAAACTAACTGCTGATTCAATAATAAATAATATTGACACCAAAAAGTTTGATGCACAGTTATTAGATTTAAGTAATCTGAATTTAAAAGAAGTTGATAAAGATACAGTGTTTTTCATCGCCGTTCATGGATTAGGTGGTGAGGATGGGCAAGTTCAGGATTTGTTGTCGAAAAATGGATATAGATTTACAGGTTCAGACTATGAATCTTCAAAAAAGTGCTGGGATAAGGTTTTATCCAAAGAGATTCTTATGCAAAACAATATTCACACCCCGAAATTTAAAACAATCAAAAAGAATGAAAATTTAAGGTTAAATGATGAATTTTTTTCTGAAGTAACAGAATATTTTGTGAAACCAGCAAAGAATGGGTCTAGTCTTGGTGTTTCAAGAGTAACCAATCTAAAAGATCTTGAATCAGCAGTTAATGATGCCAAAAAATTTTCTGATCAAGTAATCATTGAAGAGTGCTATGGTGATGCTGAATATACAGTTGCAATTCTCAATGGTATCGCTTTAGAGCCTCTTGAGATTCTGCCCGATCCAAAACACAGCTTTTATGATTACAAAGCAAAGTATCTTTCAGGCAAAACAAAGAAAGTTGAGATTATTGATAAAGCACTTGCTGAGGAGCTTAAAGCTATGGCAATTAAAGCCTTCTATAGCCATGATTGCAATACATGGGGTCGTGTAGATTTTGTCACAAAAGGTGAGTCTATTGGTGTCTTAGAAATAAATACTGTTCCAGGTTTTACTGAAAAAAGTTTAGTACCACTAGCAGCAAAAAAGTCTGGAATTGATTATCAACAACTTATTACAGAAATAATTGAAGACGCACTATAAATTTATATTTTCCGCTTTCTTGCTCTCAATCATTTTTTTGAGCCTACAGCTATTCAATAAATCAGAAACAAAAGTTCTCAGATCAATTGATGAGCCATTTTGTAAATTATGCATGTCTGAGCTTAAAGCAAACTTTTATAAAGATTATGAATATGAGAAATACTTGAAATCAGCTAGCTGGATAGAAACAGTGAATAAAAGAAATAAATTTTTCAGTATAGAATATGAGGTAACTCTTAGACAGCCTGAGTTTAAATTCAAAAACGGTCTTTATTATGATAAAAATCTAGAAATTTTTTTTCACCCCACAATTAAAGTGCTTCCAACCTTAATCTTTGATGCAAGCTCGTTGCAATCAAATAATTTCAATGAAGCACTTTTGATAAAGACTAGTATTTATGGATTAAAGCAGATCGAATACTCTAAAGTCTCTGGATGGACAATCCATCTCAATTCATTGGTTGTTAGGCTTGGAAAGAGTGAATTAGAAGAGAGATTAATTAAATTGAATGTCATTTTGAGTGATTTTGAAAAAAATAATTTAAAGAATAAAATTCTAGATTTAAGGTACCAGAATGGTTTCTCGGTTACACAAATATGATTTGTATTATAGATCTAGGCACATCTAAAGTAAGCTCAATTCTAATTGATGATGCTGAAAAGATGACAGTAAAAGCTTTTTCTTCTGTCGAAACCCAAGGCATAAAAAAAGGATCAATTATAAATATTGGGGCAACTTCTGACTCAGTTGCTGATTCAATACGAGATCTTGAGATGCAATCTGGTGAAAAAATTAAAGAAGTGAATGTTGCTTTTTCTGGTGAACAAATTTCTAGTACTAATTCAAATGGACCTGTGGTCATTGGACAAAAAGAAGTCACTGCCTCTGATATACAAGATGCTTTACGAATATCCTCTACCATGAAAGTTCCAAGTGATAAAACTTTGCTGTCAGTGATGCCAATAGAGTACATAGTTGATGGCCAGCCTGGTATTTCTGACCCCATGGGTATGAATGGTGTAAGGTTAGAGGCTCGCACTCATCTCGTTTATTGTTCACAGAATACAAAAAATAATATTTCAAAATGTGTCGAGGAAATAAATAGTCTAAAAATAAACAAATATTTTTTTAATCAACTTGGTGCAGCAGAATGCACGTTAACAAAAGACCAAAAAGAACTTGGCATTTGTTTAATAGATATAGGTGCTGGCACAACAGATTTAACTGTCTATAGAGGCGGCTCTATCTGTTTCTCAAAGGTCTTACCAAATGCTGGTGACTACATTACAGAATCAATTGCCGTTAATCTTAAAATACCATCTAACCAAGCCGAGGAAATAAAGAAAAAATACGGTTGTGCTGTTGCGGACTTGGCCTCTGATGAACAATTAAAGATTACAGATGTAAGCAGCGGAAATGAAACCACTGTTTCAAGAGTTGTTCTTGCCGAAATAGTTCAACAAGCACTTACCAATATCCTTAGATACTGTATAAACACTATAGAGGAGAATGGTCTAAAGGAACATATTCCAGCAGGATATGTAGTTACAGGAGGGACAGCAAATCTAGAAGGCATTAAAAAATTAGGTGATCAAATGACGCAATCAAGCTTCAGTATTGGTTTGCCAATAATAAATCGACCTCAAAAATCTGATCAATTAATTAAACCACAATTTAGTGTCATTGTAGGCCTTGTTCATTTTTATGCCCAAGAACAAAATAAAGAGTTTACCTTTAATCAAAGCAAGGGTATCATAGGCCAGATTGTTGAATGGATTAAATCCGAATTATGATGCAAAACTACGAATTAATGCTCTTACTGAATCCAAATGCCATGGATGAAGTTGACGATTTTCTGAAGGGCTTAGAGGATGTTATCAAAGGGAATAAAGGTGATTTAGTTGAAAAAAAATTGCTCGGAAAAAGACAACTTGCATATCCAATCAACAATATGAATTATGCTAACTATGTCCATTTGGATATAAAAGTGAATTCAGAAACTCTTACAACGCTTGAAGAAAAATTTAGGTATGATCAGAATGTGTTTAGACATTTAACAGTAAAAATTGCGAAATGACTGAAGATAAAAAAATTAACATAGATTACAGAGACCCTGAGTCTCTGAAACAGTTCGTATCTGAAAATGGAAAAATACTTTCATCAAGATACACAAGGCTGAACGCTAAAGATCAAAGAAAACTTACAAAAGCAGTTAAAAAGGCAAGAATACTTGGTTTTTTGCCATTCACAGATAAGCACAAAATACAGGAGAACTAATGAAAGTAGTTCTTGTTACTAAAATTAAAAATTTAGGTGATATTGGTGACATTGTTAATGTCAAAGCAGGCTTTGCAAGAAACTTCTTACTTCCATATCATAAAGCTCTTCCTGCAACAGATGCCTACATTAAAGATTTTGAGGAGAAAAAGGAAGAATACCTCAAAAAAGCTCAAGATGAGCTTTCATTAGCAGAAGCAAATGCAATCGCCCTAGATAAAATGAGCATCTCAATTTCTGCAAACGCACAAGAGAGCGGCTCTCTTTTTGGTTCAGTAGGAATTACAGAAATCTTAGATGCAATTCATGCTGAAGGTCATGATTTTGTTAAAAGAGCATCTATTATTCTGCCAACTGGTCCGATAAAAGAGGTCGGAGAATTCGAGGTAAACGTTGAACTTCATCCAGAAATAGTTAAATCTATATCTATAGAAGTAAAAGCAACGTAATGCCAAGTAACATTGAAGTTGAACAAGCCGTATTAGGGGCATTGTTATTATCCAAAGAAAAATATCCAGAAGTTGATGCATTGATCAATTCATCTGACTTTGAATCTGATTTACATAAAGAAATTTATGATTGTATTAAAGAGCTTGCCGACCAAGGCAAGGGCATAGACCATATAACAGTTTCAAAACTACTAGAAAGAAAAAACTCTCTTCAAAGAGTAGGGGGAATAGACTATTTAAAAGAACTTCAAACTATTCCAATTTCTGCATTGGCAGCTGATAGTTATGCAAACCTAGTCAAAGACCAATCAATCGATAGAAATCTCAAGAAAGTGCTTGATGAATTAATGAAAACTGTTACAGATCCCAAAGGCAAATCAAGTGATGAACTGCTTAATGAAGCAGAGGCAAAAATTTTTGAATTATCAGAGAATAGATCAAAAACAGATTCCTTAAAGAAAATTGAGGAGTTTGTAGGAACTACCCTGGATAAGCTTGAAGAACTTTCCAAAAAACAGGGAGAGCTTATCGGCTCATCCTCTGGGTTTAAAGCCATAGATGGGGTTACACAAGGACTGCAAGACGAAGATCTGATAGTTATAGCTGGAAGACCAAGTATGGGTAAAACTTCACTTGCTATGAACATTGCAGAAAATATAGCAAAGAATGATGATGGTTGTGTTGCTGTATTCAGTCTTGAAATGTCATCTCAATCACTCACATCAAGGATGTTAGCTTCAATGGCTGGCATTTCTCAAAGTAATGTTAAGACTGGAAATCTTACAGACAGACAGTGGGAGAAGCTAATACAACAAGCAAAGAAACTTGAGGAGATGAATATATTTATTGATGATACGCCAAATATATCTCCGATGGATATAAGAGCAAAATCAAGAAGACTAGCAAAACAATACCGAAAACAAGGTGGAGTAAAATTAGTTGTTGTTGATTATATTCAGTTAATGCAAATGCCAGGTAGAACAGAAAATCGAGTAAATGAACTTTCTGAAATTTCTAGGGCCCTCAAATATTTAGCAAAAGAAATTAATGCTCCTGTAATTGTTTTATCCCAGTTAAACAGAGCTGTTGAGCAGAGGCCTAATAAAAGACCCCAGATGTCGGATCTAAGGGATTCTGGTGCAATTGAGCAGGATGCTGATCTAATTTTCATGCTTTATAGAGATTTTGCTTATAACAAAAATGAGGAGTGGAAAAACGTTGCTGAAGTGAGATTAGTTAAACACAGAAACGGTCCAACCAAGGATTTACTCTTATCTTTTAGAGATGAACTGACAAGGTTTGGTGACCTAGCTCCAGAAATTATGAACAGTTATGCGCAAGACAGAACTGCAGATTAACCTTAAGTCCATTAAGGATAACCTTTCTCTCATAAAAAAATATACATCCTCAGATATTCAAGCTGTTGT
>JBELJV010000003.1:10170-18822 GCA_042090165.1 Gammaproteobacteria bacterium | reverse complement strand
AGGATAACCTTTCTCTCATAAAAAAATATACATCCTCAGATATTCAAGCTGTTGTGAAGGCTGGCGCATACGGTTTAGCTATAAATGAGGTATATCATGAACTATCAAAGGATGTTGAGTCCTTTGCAGTTATCACCATTGATGAAGCAAGAGCACTTAGACAATTGACAGATAAACCTATCTTATTGCTCCAAGGCGTACATGAAACTAAGGATTATTCTAATATTGAAGATTTGAACCTTGATTTTGTAGTGCATTCAAGATGGCAGCTAGAGGGGATTGACCAACACAATTTATCTAATTCGCGAATTTGGCTAAAGATAGAAACAGGTATGAATAGGTTTGGGCTAAAAGAGGAAGATTTTGTTGATATTTATGAGACAATGAATAAGGAGAGATTTGCCGAAGTAATTCTAATGTCACACTTAGCTTGTTCAAGCCAGAAGAATAATGCTATGAATAAAAAACAAATAGATGTTTTTAAAAAAATTACAAAAAATATGCCTGAAAGAAAAAGTCTTTGCAATACAGGGGCTGTTTTTAATTTTCCAGAAGCACATTTCGATATCGTGAGACCTGGCATTGGGTTGTATGGAGGCAAATATCTCGAACTTGGCATTAAACCTACCACTAAACTTAGATCAAAAATCATTTCGATCAAGGATATAAGGAAAGGAGATAGTGTTGGCTATGATATGTCATGGACATCAGTACATGATACAAAAATAGCAGTTATAGGCATTGGCTATGCAGACGGATTTCCATACTTTTCTGATCCAATAGATGTTTGTATAAATGGCAAGGTATTTAAAACAGCAGGAAGAATAAATATGGATGCAATAACAATAGATCTTGATCGTGATGAATCAATTAAAATTGGAGATTGGGTAGAGCTTTGGGGATTTAATACAGACTTAACAAGTTTTTCATCTGATTTTAAGAACATTTCATATCGTTTATTAACAAATATCTCGGGTAGAGTGGATAAAAATTATTTAGAATAGCTTAAGGATTTTGTTTTGCTCAAAGACACTAGATATATTTTTGTCACAGGAGGTGTTGTTTCATCTCTAGGGAAAGGAATCACTTCAGCCTCAATAGGTTCAATTCTTGAATCAAAAGGATACAAAGTCTCAGTAATAAAACTTGATCCTTATTTTAATGTTGATCCAGGTACAATGAGTCCCTTTCAGCATGGAGAAGTTTTTGTGACTGAGGATGGTTCAGAAACAGATCTTGATCTGGGTCATTATGAAAGATTCATAGACCATAAGTGCACAAAAGATAACAATTTTACTGCAGGTAAAATTTATTATTCAGTTCTTAATAAAGAAAGAAAGGGAGAATATCTTGGTAAAACAGTTCAAATCATTCCTCACATAACAGATGAAATAAAAAATAGAGTTCTAGCTGCTTCATCTAATTGTGATATTGCTATTGTGGAGATTGGGGGAACAGTCGGCGATATTGAGAGTCAATCATTTATTGAATCAATAAGGCAGTTGGGTCTCGAATTAAAACCGTACCAAACAGCCTATTTACATCTCACCTATGTCCCTTTCTTAACAAATGCCGGTGAGCTTAAAACGAAACCAACACAACATTCTGTTAAGGAATATAGAACTTTGGGGTTGCAGCCAGATGTTTTAATTTGTAGGTCTGAATATGATGTACCGAAAGAAAGCAAAGAAAAAATAGCCCTTTTCTGCTCAATGCCCAATGATGGAGTTATTTCGCTTCCAAATCTAAAGACGATTTATCAAGTACCATTAAGGTTAGCTGAAGAGGGTATTGATAAAAAATTGACTGAAATTCTCCATCTTGATAAAAACAAGCCAAAACTTAATGCTTGGAAAAAAGTTGTAAAAAGAAAGCTTGATCCATCAAGTGAAATCAACGTTGCATTTGTTGGAAAATATGTCGATTTAAAAGATGCATATTTCTCTTTAATTGAGGCACTCGATCACGCAGGAATTCACAATGATGCAAAAGTAAGCCTTAACTTTATTAACTCTGAAGAATTAAACAGTAAAAATTATCACAGAGTGCTAAGCAAAGCTGATGCAATATTGGTGCCAGGTGGATTTGGTGATAGAGGAATTGAGGGAATGATTCTAGCAGCAAAATATGCAAGGCAGAAAAATGTACCATATTTCGGAATTTGTTTAGGGCTACAAATAGCGATTATCGAAATGAGCAGAAACTTGCTTGGTCTTAAAGATGCAAACAGCACAGAATTTAAATCAAAAACACAACATAAAGTTATTTCATTGGTAGCTGAATGGAAAAATAAAGATGGAAGTATAGAGAAAAGATCAAGAGATTCAGAAAAAGGCGGAACCATGCGTCTTGGTGCACAGAATGCAACTCTAGTAAAAGGATCTTTAGCTCAAAAACTCTATAAAAAGAAAACAATCTTTGAGCGTCACAGGCACAGATATGAAGTAAATCCTGATTATGTTGAATCATTGGAAGCAAATGGATTAATAGTTTCAGGAAGATCAGAATTTAAAAATTTGGTTGAGGTTATTGAGTTAAAAGACCATCCTTGGTTTTTAGCTTGCCAATTTCATCCAGAATTTACGTCTAAACCTAAAACCGGCCACCCTTTGTTTAACGATTTTGTTTCTAAAGCAGTAGGATTAAAGAAAAAAAATGAAAACAAATAATTTAACTATTTCAAACGAAAGCAAATTAACCATTTTTGGGGGAATGAATGTAATTGAAAGTGATGATTTGCTTTTTGAGGTCGCTGATAAGTTTGTGGAATTATCTGAAAAACATAGTTTCAACTATGTTTTCAAGGCATCTTTTGACAAAGCTAACAGATCATCGCTTGACTCATATAGAGGCCCGGGTATGGAAAAAGGGCTTGAGTCACTTCAAAAAGTAAAAGATAAATTTAATGTTCCAATTATTACAGATATACATGAGCCAGGTCAGGCTGAACCAGTTGCAGAGGTTTGTGATGTAATTCAAATTCCAGCTTTTTTATGTCGCCAAACAGATTTAGTTGTTGCTGCAGCCAAAACAAACAAAATTATCAATATTAAAAAACCTCAATTTTCCTCTGCAAAAGAGATGTTTCATGCAGTGAAGAAATGTGAAGCAGCTGGAAATGGAAATGTAATCCTTTGTGAGAGAGGTAATATTTTTGGATACAATAATTTGGTAGTAGATACTTTAAATTTTCAGCTACTTAAACAGTCAGGCAAACCAATATTTTTTGATGTAACTCATGCTTTACAGCAACCAGGGTTATTGGAAAAGAGTACTGGTGGAAGAGGGCAATATGTGTTTGATCTCGCTAAAGCAGGCGTCTCACAAAATATTGCTGGGCTATTTCTGGAAACACATCCTGATCCAGATAAGGCTAAATGCGATGGGCCTTGCGCATTGAAATTATCAGAGCTTGATGCATTTTTAGAAAAAATATTTGCATTAGATAAATTAGTCAAAGGACAATTATGAAAATAAAGAAAATAGATTCTCTTGAAGTTCTAGATTCAAGAGGAAGGCCAACAGTATATTCAAATATTCATTTAGAATGTGGGGCAAAAGGTTCTGCAATGGTTCCAAGTGGCGCATCAACTGGATCTTTAGAAGCCCATGAACAACGAGATGGTGACCAAAGGTACCTGGGCTTAGGAACAAAAAAAGCTGTCGCATCCATAAAAGAACTTAATGACCATCTTGTTGGTGAAAGAGCAGAAGATCAACGATCAATTGATGAGATAATGATTGATATTGATGGAACAGCGAATAAATCAAATTTAGGTGCAAATGCTATATTAGCAGTCTCTCTGGCTACAGCTCGAGCAGCTGCAAACTCATTAAATATTCCTTTATACGAATATATGAATATAGCTTTCAAGAGCAGTTATGAAGAAAATTGTGGGATGTCACTTCCTAAACCTATGTTAAATATCTTTAACGGTGGAGCACATGCAAACAATAGTATCGACATTCAGGAATTCATGATTATGCCATCTGATAATTTTTCATTTAATGAAGGGTTGGCGAAATCTACTGAGATATATATGTACCTCAAGAAAAACTTGGCAAAAAAAGGTTTTGCAACAACTGTTGGGGATGAAGGTGGTTTTGCTCCAAATTTTGATTCCAATGAACAGGTAATTGAAGAGGTTGTAGAAGCGGTAGAATCTGCTGGCTTAGAATATGGCAAAGATATCTTTCTAGCACTCGACTGTGCATCTACTGAGCTCTACAAAAACGGTAAATATGAGATTAGTGGAGAGAAAAAAATTTTAACAAAACCTGAAATGGTTGAGTATATAAATGATCTAGTATCAAAATACGATATCAAATCTGTAGAAGATCCTTTTGACGAGCAAGATTGGGAATCATGGAAAGGTCTCACAGCCCTTAACCCAAATGTTCAAATAGTTGGCGATGATATCTTTGTAACGCAGAAAGACTTGCTTAAAAAAGGCATAGATGAGAAGGCAGGCAATTCTATTCTTATAAAATTAAATCAAGTTGGCACTCTATCTGAAACTTTTGAAACTATTGCTTTGGCAAAAGCAAATGGTTTTGGGACAATTATTTCACACCGTTCTGGAGAAACAGAGGACACCTTTATTGCTGATCTTTCTGTTGCAGTCGATGCTCGTCAAATTAAAACTGGGGCACCAGCGCGATCAGATAGGACGGCAAAGTATAATAGGCTTCTGATTATAGAAGACGAACTTTATCCATGAACCTTAAAACCACACTAAAAATATTTGCAATTGGAATTTTAGTAGTCTTAATAGCATTTCTCTCAGTTGATATTTTTAATGGTAGCTTTAGTTTTGAAGAAAAAAACAAACTTGATAATCTTGTTGATGCTAAAGAAATTGAACTTACTCAGATCTACAATGAAAACCAGAATTTAAAAGATGAAATAGAAACAATAAAAGATGATGATGAATATGTGGAGCACATAGCCAGAGAGAATTTTGGATTAATAATGGATGGGGAAGAATATATAATTGAAGATCCAGAGTAACAAAACATACTTAATTATCCCCGCAGCTGGTTTAGGCACAAGATTTAGTTCTGACTCACCAAAACAATACACCAACCTAGGCAGCTCAACTATTTTGGAAAAAACTATCGAGTGTTTTGTTCACCACGAAAATTTCTCAGAAATTATTATTGCAATTAATAAAGTTGACAAATATTTTAATGATCTTGAAGTCGCAAATCATGAAAAAGTAAGGCGAGTTATTGGAGGGGAAACTCGTGCTGAATCAGTTTTGGCTGCTTTAAAAACAATAAAAGACAACTCTGTTGTGATGGTTCATGATGCAGTAAGGCCATTTATTGAAGGCTCAGAAATAAAAACAATGATTAGTTCATTTGGAGCAATGGATGAAGATATCTTGATTTTTGGCATCCCGGTATATGAATCTCTAAAGCAAATTGATAAGGATAGTTTGTTTGTAAAGAAAAGTGTTGATCGAAATAAGTACTATTTGGCGCAAACCCCACAGATTGCGATGTCGCAATCACTGGAAACAGCTATTGAGCAATCTTTAAAAGAAAACTTTGTGCCTGGAGATGAATCGGAAGCAATAGAGCGTGCTGGCGGCAAAGTAAGATTTATCCAAGGTTCAAGAAAAAACATAAAGATAACAGTTGAGGAAGACCTTAATTCTATTTTAAATAATGAAAGATTAGGTAATGGTTTTGACAGTCATCGCTTTAAAGATGGTGATGGTCTGATGATTGGTGGTCTTAAAATTCCGTATTCAAAGTCGTTTTTAGCACATTCAGATGGTGATATCGTATTGCACGCCATCATAGATTCAATGTTTGGGGCTTTAAGCCTTGGGGATATAGGTCAACATTTTCCAAATACTGATGAGTGGGAAAATTGCAGTGGAAGTAAAATGTTTTCAATTGCTTACAAGAAAATCAGAGAAAAAGGATATAAATTAAAACAATTAGATATAATTGTTATCCTTGAAGAGCCAAAACTCTTGGCCTACAAAGATCAGATTATAGAATCAATATCTCAAATTACTGATTTAGATAAAGATTTAATTGGTTTTAAAGCCAAAACCTCGGAAAAAATGGGCTTTATAGGAGAAAATGAAGGTGCTGCTTGTATGGTGCTTTGCAGATTACAAAAATGAAAATATTAATTACAAATGATGATGGGATTGATTCTCATATCACAAGAGCTCTATATGAAAAGTTAAGCGAGAGACATGATTGTACGCTTATTGCCCCTGCAAAAGATAAAAGTGGACAAGGTGCAGCAATTACATTGAGAACTTCTGTCGAAGTAACTAAATTAGATGAGCAAATATATTCAGTGGATGGAACGCCTGCAGATTGTGTCTTTATGGGTTTGATGGCAATTATGAAAGAAACACCAGACATTGTGGTCTCCGGTATAAATAAGGGTGCAAATATGGGTGATGATGTAATTCATTCGGGTACATTGGGTGCTGCCTTTACTGCAAGAAAGCTTAAATATCCTCCAATAGCATCATCAATTGCTGGCAGATCATTTGAACATTTCGATTCATCAATTTTAGCAACTGAAATGATGCTAAACTATGTTGTTGAAAACTACAGCGAAGAACCGCATGAAGGGATTGTTTTCAACGTTAATGTTCCAAACTTACCATTTACCGATATAGAAGAATTTTCATTTACAAAATTAGGAAATAGAGGAATTCCACTCGCACCAGAGTTTAAGGAAGAGGATGGAAAAGCAACATATAAAATTGGCAAATCTGGCACTCCAGTAGGTGAGCTTGAAGGGACTGATTTTGAATCAATTAGAAGCAATAAAGTCTCGGTTACTCCACTTTACTGGAATATGACCAAACTTGATCTCATAAGAGGCAAACTGCCTAATGAATAAATTTTTTCAAAGGTTCCTAGCAGGGTTCTTTATGGGCTTTGCTGAAATAACACCCGGCATTTCTGGAGCTACAATAGCAGGGTTATTTAATGTCTATAAAGATTTTATTTCTGTGCTTACAGATTTCAATCCAAAAAACATATTAGATAAAAAGGAAAAGTTCGTTAGCAGCCTGAACTTCCCTTTTATTTTTCCTTTAATTTGTGGAATGGGTATTGCTGTCTATGCTGCATCTTTTGCGATCGATTATTTGATATCAGAACACCTTTTTATTTTTAAAGTTTTTCTATCCTTAATAATGGGTATTGCTGTAATAAAGAATTGCGCATTCGATCATGAGATTAGAGATGCTATTAAGTTTTTAAGGGGTTTTATATTTGGTTGTTTGATAGCTCTAGCTATCGCCATGTCTTTGATTGAAATGAATTTTAATAATTCTATTCTTTTAATAATTGCAGGTTTTTTAGCTTTTTCAGCTTTTATCTTGCCTGGAATATCAGGATCTTTAGTGCTCTTGCTATTAGGGTCGTATCAGTTTGTGATTTCAGCAATTAAAATGCTTGATGTGATAGCACTTCTACCTTTTATCTTTGGAATGACCATATCCTTTCTTTTTCTGCCTGCTGAGATTATGAAATGTTTTAAAGCAAATGAGATTAGAACTAAAGTTTTCTTTTCAGGCTTGATTTTAGGTTCAATTCCTGCAGTGTGGTTGCACCTTCACTAACGTTTCAATAAATTAAATTTATCTTTTTGGTTTTTATATTCTTCGGCCTGTGGAAGGGCATCTTTTTTTTGGGTGATATTGGGCCATTCTTTTGATAACTGCTCATTTATCTCAATGAATTTTATCTGATCAGCTGGTAGCTCATCCTCTGAAAAAATTGCATCAACTGGACACTCTGGCTCACAAAGACCACAATCAATACATTCATCAGGACTTATAACTAAAAAGTTTTCGCCCTCGTAGAAACAATCAACAGGGCAAACTTCAACACAATCGGTGTGTTTGCATTCAATGCAAGAGTCAGTAACTATAAATGCCATGAAAGTATTTTACTGTAATTAAGTTTAGTTTGATTTTGTTATTACAAAAGAAAATATAATATTTATATAGACTTGAAAAAAATTATATGATCTAATACTGTATATACATACACTATAGGAAAAAACTATGTCTGATTCAAAAAAACAAACACTCGATAATGCACTTAAACAAATAGAAAGCCAATTTGGTAAAGGCACAATAATGAAGCTTGGAACAAGAGAAACTGTAGAAGTTCCATCTATTGGTACAGGCTCTTTTGGTTTAGATAAGGCTCTTGGAATAGGTGGCCTTCCAAAAGGAAGAGTAGTTGAAATATACGGGCCTGAGTCATCTGGTAAGACAACATTAACTCTGCAAATCATAGCTGAATGTCAGAAAGCTGGGGGCAGTGCAGCATTTATTGATGCGGAGCATGCTTTGGATCCAGATTATGCAAAGGCATTGGGAGTTGATATAGACGAACTACTGCTTTCCCAGCCTGATACTGGCGAACAAGCTCTTGAAGTTACAGATATGTTAGTGAAAAGTGGAAGTCTTGATGTAATCGTTGTAGATAGTGTTGCAGCTCTGGTACCAAGAGCTGAGCTAGAAGGAGATATGGGAGATTCTCACGTGGGCTTACAGGCCAGATTAATGTCTCAAGCATTAAGAAAAATTACTGGAAGCATCCAGAAATCAAATACCTTGGTAATTTTTATCAACCAAATAAGGATGAAGATTG
>JBELJV010000003.1:0-10070 GCA_042090165.1 Gammaproteobacteria bacterium | reverse complement strand
ATCCAGAAATCAAATACCTTGGTAATTTTTATCAACCAAATAAGGATGAAGATTGGCGTAATGTTTGGCAATCCCGAAACAACAACAGGTGGTAATGCTCTTAAATTCTACTCAAGTGTGAGGCTTGATATTAGAAGAGTTGGAGCAGTGAAGGAAGGAGACGAAATTGTTGGTAATGAAACTAGAGTAAAAGTAGTTAAAAATAAAATGGCTCCTCCATTTAAAGTTGTTGATTTTCAAATCTTATATGGCAAAGGCATCAACAGATTTGCTGAAATAATTGAGTATGCTGTTAAAAAATCAATTATTGAAAAATCAGGTTCTTGGTATAGCTATAATGGCGATAAAATTGGACAAGGTTTAGCTAAGGCGTCTGATTTCCTTAGAGAGAATCCAAAAATTCTTGAAGAGATAGAGAAATCAGTTCAAGAAGCCTAATTCTAGCTATTCTCAATTATATAATCATCCACAACTGCCTCTAACACTGTTAGGGGCAGAATTCCGTTCATCAAAATAGCTGAATGAAAATCTTTAATATCAAACCTATTGCCTAACTCTTTTTTGGCTTTTTCTCTTAACTCCAATATCTTTACCCTTCCAATCATGTAGGATGTAGCTTGTCCAGGCCAAACAATATATCTTTCAATCTCTGATTGGGCCTCACTTCTAACTTCCCCAACATTATCCATCATATAAACTATAGCTTCTTCCCTAGTCCATTTTTTTGCATGAAGACCTGTATCAATGACTAATCTTGCGGCTCTAAATAGTTCTGATTGTAATGATCCTATCATTTCAAATGGATCATTAATCAACCCAGCTTCTATTGCTAATCTTTCCGCATATAAAGCCCATCCTTCTGAATATGCTGAAGTTCTATAGCCAAACTTATTCCATAATGTTTGATTAGGGTTTTCTTGATTTAGAGCTATTTGCATATGATGACCAGGCACTGCTTCATGAAATGAAAGTGCAGGCATTTTGAATGTTTGAGTGGCATTAATGTCATATAGGTTGGCATACCAAACCCCAGGTCTTGAGCCATCTAGTGATGGGCCTCGATAATAGCCTCCCGCTGCACTTTTTTCTGCAAAAACAGGGACTCTTTTTACTATTACTTCAGCAATGGGAAGTTCATTAAAGTATTGAGGTAAAATTTTGTATGTTTCATTTTGTATTCGTGTGTATTCATCAAGAATAGCTTGTCTGCCAGCATCTGAATCTTCAAATAAAAACCTAGGATCATTATTTAGCTCATCGTAAAGAGTCGCCAAAGGTCTTGATACATCATAACCCTCTGCTTCAAGAATGCTTTTGATTTCTGATTGAATGCTTTCTACGAGTTTTAATCCTATTTCATGGATTTCATCTGGAGAATAGTCTGTAGTTGTATAGATCTTAAGTCGATGCTTGTAGTAGTCTTCTCCATTTGGCATGCTCCATACCCCATCATGCTCTCTTGCATTTTGGGAATGAAGCCTAACGAGTTCTGTCAGTTCTGTATATGTTGGTTTGAAACTTTCATTAATTGCCTGTTCCAAATTTTTCAATAAATCATCAGCCTGAGCATCATCAATACCTATTTCAGCAATTTTGCTTTTAAAAGATGAATATAGAGGATGATTAAGAGTATCTGTGCTTGTAAGAATTTCAAGCTGAACTAAGGACCTTTCATAGACAAATTTTGGAGAAAAGAGACCTCTGTCGGCTCTTAATTTCTCAACCTCCATCAGTTCATTTATAGCTGTTGATATACCGTAAACTCGCTTTATGTAATCTTCAGCATCTTTTTGATCATCAATTCTATGAGTGTCTGTCATAAAATCTACGAATCCTAAATGAGACCCATAGAACTGAATAAAAGGACCTTGGTGATATTCAAAAGATTCGAATTGTCTTTTTTGATTTTCTGCAGAAAATTTTGCAACCATTAAATTTAGTTTCGCAGACCTCTCCAATGAATTCGCATCAAATGAATTTAGTCTTCTTTCATACTCGAGGAAATCCTCGTAGGCATCTTCATTTGCCTTAATAGAGTAGTCATCCCATTTTTCATTGTGATTTGTTAAGAAATCAAGATCATCAAGACCAAAATTAGTCAGTGATTCAGGGCTTTTTAAAGCAGATTCAATTATTTCATTATCCAAAAATTTATCTAGAGAATTGGTGGCTGGTGTTGCTAAATCTTTTACTCCTTGCTTCATGGCTGCTTTTGCAAAGAAACCTGGATTAAAAGAAATTACAATCAAAAAAGCTAACAAAAGTGACCCCAAAAGAAAGCCACCTATTGAAGTAAAAAATTTCATCATTTAAGTTCCTCTAAAATGTGTTTTATTTCATCGATTGAGAGTTCAGTTTTTGTTTCTTCTGTACGAGGGCTAAATTCATATTTACTGTTATTAAAATTATTTGGACCAATAACTATTGAGAAAGGTATTCCAAGCATTTCGTGTTCACCAAATTTAACTCCAGCTCTAATATCTCTATCATCAAGCAATACGTCATGCCCCGCTTTACTTAAAATTTCATAAACATTCTCACACTCTTTTAAAATTTCATCTCTTTTTGGATCAAGACAAATAATATTGATGTGAAAAGGAGCAATAGGGTAAGGCCATATAATGCCTTTATCATCATGATTTTGTTCTATCGAAGCTGCTACAATTCTAGATACACCTATTCCATAACATCCCATAAAAAGTATTTTTTCTTTTCCTTCAGCATCTTTAATCTTTACATTCATTTTTTCGCTGTATTTAGTACCAAGCTGAAAAATATGACCAACCTCTATACCTCTTTTTACACTAAGTTTCCCTTTTCCATCAGGGGAAGGTTTGCCATCTAGTTCTGTTGGGTCTTTGTCATATTCTAGAACTTCAACATTTGCTGCGAATTCACTACTATCGCTTATTGCCAAAAGATCTTCACCAGAATCAGCAAGAATATGAAACTCCTCACTAACATCTCCCCCAATATTCCCAGCATCTGCCTTAACAATTCTATATTCAAGTCCAATATCATTAAAAATAGATATATAAGCTTGCTTCATTATTTCATAGCTCTTTTCCATACCTAAAGGATCAATATCAAAACTGTATGCATCTTTCATTATGAATTCTCTTGATCTCATTACACCAAACCTTGGTCTTATTTCATCTCTGAATTTAGTTTGAATTTGGTATAGATTTATCGGAAGATCTTTGTAACTCATTGGATAACTTCTGAATATCTCACAGACAACTTCCTCATGTGTAGGGCCTAGAACAAAATCTCTGTCAGATCTATCTTGAAATTTAAGCAGCTCTTTCCCATATTGATCAAACCTTTCTGACTCTTTCCAAAGCTCTGCAGGTTGAACCATAGGCATCAGTATTTCTTGAGCTCCTGATAAATTTAGATTTTTTCGAACAATATCCTCAACTTTTTTAACTACTTTTAGACCAAATGGAAGCCAATTATAAATTCCAGCAGCAGTTTTCTTAATCATGCCGCTTTTAAGCATCAATTTATGGCTTGCAAGTTCTGCATCTGATGGTTCTTGCTTGCTTGTAGGGACGAATAATTTTGAGAAATACACTATAATCTCCTCAGTTAATTATATGGTAATTTGACGAGATTATGCCCATTTACGAATATTATTGCGAAGTATGTAAATCAAATTTTGAATTAATTCAAAAAATTTCTGACAAACCCGCAAAAAAATGCATTAAATGTAACAAATCAACTAAAGTGGTAAAATTAGTTTCAGCTCCAGGCTTTAGATTGAAAGGCGGTGGCTGGTATGAGACAGATTTTAAAAGTGGATCAAAAAAAAATATCCATGATACTGAAAATAAAATGACAAAAACTGGTAAAAAAGAGAATTAAAAATGAGAACAAATTATTGCGGTGAATTAGGAAAAGATTTTGCAGGAAAATCAGTGACAGTATGCGGTTGGGTCCATAGAAGAAGAGACCATGGCGGCGTTATATTTCTTGATTTAAGAGATACAACGGGTATGGTTCAAATTGTTGTAAACCCTGAACAGGCTGATTCTTTTACAAAAGCTGACAACGTCAGATCAGAATACGTCCTTAAAGTTACAGGCCTGGTTGAAGAAAGACCCCAAGATTCAGAGAACTTAACATTAGCAACTGGCGAAATCGAATTGAGATGTGAAGAAATAGTTGTATTAAACACTGCTGAAACTCCAGCATTTCCATTAGATCAATCAAGCGATGTAGGTGAAGATGTCAGGCTAAAAAACAGAACCTTAGACCTCAGAAGACCAGAAATGCAAAATAATTTACGGTTAAAGTCTAAATTAACAAAAGCGATAAGAGATTACCTTGAAAGTGAATCTTACATGGATATTGAGACACCAATACTAACTAAAGCGACTCCTGAAGGTGCAAGAGATTATCTTGTGCCTAGCAGAACAAGCCCGGGCAATTTCTTCGCTTTACCACAATCTCCGCAACTTTTTAAACAGATGTTGATGGTTTCAGGGTTCGATAAATACTATCAGATTGCTAGATGTTTTAGAGATGAGGATCTTAGAGCAGATAGGCAGCCTGAATTTTCACAAGTTGATATCGAAGCTTCTTTCGTTGATGAAGCTGATGTTATGAATATGGCTGAGAGCATGATTAGATTTTCTTTTGATAAAGTTTTAAATATTAATCTTGGCGATATCCCAAAGATTCCCTGGCATGAGTCAATGAACTTGTATGGATGCGACAAACCTGACTTAAGAAACCCGCTCATACTAAATGAGGTTTCTGAAGTGTTTTTAAGCGAAGAATTTAAAGTCTTCTCAGAGCCAGCAAATGATAAAAACTCCAGAATAGCAGCCTTGGTAATTGATAATGGTGAAGAGATTGGAAGGGGTCAAATTGATCGTTACACGGATTTTGTTAAGGAATTTGGAGCAAAAGGCTTAGCATACATACGAGTAGATGAGCCGACTTTAGCAGGATTGAATTCTCCAATTATCAAATATCTCTCAGAGGAGTGCCAACAAAAACTTATTGAATCTCTAAATCTTAAAAAAGGAAATCTTGTATTTTTTGGCGCTGGAAAAATGAAAGTTGTTAATGACTATATGAGCAGATTAATTTCCAGAATTGGCAATGATCTAGGTTTAGTCAAAGAAGGATTTAAATCATGCTGGGTCACAGATTTTCCAATGTTTGAAGAAAATTCTGAAGGTGGGCTTACATCATTACATCATCCATTTACGAGTCCTAAAGAACAGGATCCAAGTAAATTGAAAGATTCAGATTCATTAGAAATTAATTCAAAGGCATACGATATGGTTTTGAATGGTGTTGAAATTGGTGGTGGTTCAATTCGTATTCATGATTCAGAATTACAGCAAGAAATATTCAATATTCTTGGTTTATCTAAAGAAGAGCAAAATGAAAAATTTGGATTCTTTTTAAGAACGCTGCAATCTGGATGCCCTCCACATGGTGGCATAGCATTTGGACTAGATAGGCTAGCGATGCTCATGGTAGGCGCAGAGTCAATTAGAGATGTAATAGCATTTCCAAAAACACAATCTGCACTTTGTCTTTTATCAGAGGCACCGGGCTCTGTTCCTGATGATAGTCTTGAAGAGCTTCATATCAAAAAAATTGAGGAGTAGTTATGGCAGGACATTCCAAATGGGCAAATATTAAACATAGAAAAGCAAGACAAGATGCTAAAAGAGGTGCTGTCTTTACAAAGATCATTAGGGAGCTCACAGTTGCAGCAAAAGAAGGTGGGCCTATAGTTGAAGACAACCCAAGATTGAGATTGGCATATGATAAAGCTCTATCAGCAAATATGGCCAAAGACACCATAAATAGAGCTATTCAAAGAGGAGCAGGTGGTCAAGAAGGGCAAAATTTAGAGGAAGTTGTCTATGAGGGATACGCACCCGGTGGTGTAGCAGTGTTGATAAAGACTTTAACCGACAACAAAAATAGAACTGTTTCAGAAATAAGACATGCCTTCACAAAGTACGGTGGCAACTTAGGCACATCAGGAAGTGTTGCTTATATGTTTGAGGCGAAAGGAAAGATACTTGTTTCTGCTGACTCTTCCAATGACGATTTTTATGAATTAGCTTTAGAACATGGAGCCACTGATTTAGTTGATTTAAATGAGGGTAAATCAGAAATAGTTTGTGATCCAAAAGATTTATCAAATTTGAAAGAGAAGCTCACAGAAAATGATTATGCAGTAGATGCATCTGAGGTTGTAATGGAGGCAGAAACTAACATTAACTTAGATGCAGAGCAATCAGAGAAAAATATTAAGCTTACTGATGTTTTGGAAGATCTGGACGATGTACAGGAAGTTTTCACAAATGCTGAGCTTGATCAATCGGTGTTCTCATAATGACCATTAATCAAAGAAAAAAAGGCCATGACTTTGAACGAAAAGTGGCAAAAATGCTGCAAGAAGATCTTGATTTAATAAAGCCAATCAGAAGAATACTTAACCAGTATCAGGAAAAAAACCATCCTGATCTAAAGCTTGGCCGGTGGAATATTGAATGCAAGGCATACAAAAAAGGTTTTGAACCTGCTTCCGCATGGTGGGAACAGGTGCTTGGAGTTACTAGTGAAGGCCAGATACCAGTATTAGTCTATAAATTTGATAACAAACCGATTCGTATAAGGGTTCAAGCAAAAGTCTTAAACCCTACTTTAGATAATGAAGATAAACTTCTAGACCTTAACTGGGATAGCTTTATATATTTGTTAAGAACACTATACAATGAAGATTTAGAGGAACACGATAAATGAATTTTGAAGGGTTAGAATTAATCTTGCAAGCATCTTTGCCAGTACAGATTATTTTAGCAATCCTATGTCTGGCATCACTTTTGTCTTGGGTTTTAATTTTCGAGAAGTATTTTAGCTTAACAAGATCTGTAAAATCTTCTCATGAAATAGAAGATAGATTTTGGGAAGGAGAGAAATTATCTGACCTTTACACAGATTTAAAGGAAAAGGAACTTGCTGAACTTGAAACCTCAGAACTAGTTTTGGTTACAATCTATGATTCATATAATAATAAAAAAAATGCTGATTCAATTGACTCAACAGAGAGGCTAGTTAGGGTTGTAATTAATAGGGAAGAAGAAAGACTTTCAAAGAATCTATCTTTGCTTGCAACTATAAGTTCAAGCGCTCCATACATAGGGTTGCTTGGTACGGTTATAGGCATTATTAACGCGTTCCAAGGATTATCAACTACAGCACAACTTACATTAAGCTCAGTAGCTCCAGGCATATCTGAAGCACTTGTTGCCACAGCTGTTGGGTTATTAGCTGCTATTCCTGCATTAATTGGATTTAATCAATTTTCAAAACAACTAGACAACTTATTGAATGGTTCTTTGGCGTTCGCTGAGGAGTTAATAATTCAAATAGCAAAAAATAAATAATGCTGCTAGAAAAAAGAGGAACTTCTCCCAAAAAAGTTATCAATGAAATAAACGTTGTTCCTTATGTAGACATAATGTTGGTTTTGCTAGTGATTTTCATGGTAGTTACTCCACTTGCTGTACAGGGCTTAGATATTAATTTGCCCAATACTCAAGCAGATGAAATTGAACTAGAGCAGTCACAACCATTTGTGATTGATGTAAATGAAAATGGAAACTATTTCATCGAAGAAGATGGTGATATTGTACAGGTATCATTAGGCTTTCTTGAAGATAGATTTCAAAAAGTTGTCGCTACCAATCCAAATATTGAAATAATTGTTCGAGGAGATAGGGAAACTTCTTATCAAGCAATCGCAGATCTGCTCGGAGTATTACAAGCTAATGGCGCTAAAAACTTTTCATTAGCCACTCAACCATGAGATGGTTGTCCGCAATAATTTTGTCTTTATTAGTCCATATTTTGATAATTTTCGCTTACTCTTTTTTTAGTTACGATAGCCCTAATGTTGAGGACAGAACAATCACTGGAATTAAGTTTTTAGAGCCTGAAAAAAAAGAGGAAACATCAAAAAGAGAATCAAAACAAATAAAACAAACAACCAAGCCAACACAAGTCAAACAAACAATAAAAACTGATCCTATAAAAAAAGTTGAAAACTTTGATAGCTACATAGCACAGGAAGTAGATCAAAAAAAGATTGCTCAAAATGCTGATATTGCAGAAGAGATTAGTCAAAAAATAATAAATGATCTTGAACAAATTTGGATTAAGCCAAATAACACTAGAAAAGGTATGTATGCAGAGTTTAATTTGCAAGTTGACAGATTAGGCAATATTAAAAATTTTAAGCTGATTCGTTCGAGTGGAAGTTCAGCCTTCGATAGAGCGGCAACCAGCGCAATAAATAAATATAAAAAAATTGCTTACCTAAAAGAAATTGATGATGATACATACAAAAGGTATTTTTCAAACTTTAATTTGAGATTTAAGCCAAAATGAATCGATTGCTCTTAATTCTTCTTCTATCTTTAACAGCTTCGGCTGAACTTTTTCTTGAAATAACTCAAAGCGCTAAACAGCCGATAAAGATTGCTGTATTGCAGAAAGACGCTAACACAGCGATAGGTGAAGATATCATTAATGTGATTAGAAGCGACCTTCAAAGAACTGGAGAATTTACTGTTTTAGGTTCTAATGAGCTTTTAAGTGTTCCAAGCAACGAATCTGAAGTAATACAAAGGGATTGGTTGCTTTTGGATGTTGACTCAATAATCTTTGTTGAAGTTGTCCAAGAAGATTTGTCTTTAAATATCGACTATTCCATTTTTGATGTGAGTTATAAACAAGTAGAAGAACGCCGAAAAGTTTTAGGCATTCCAGACAGCATTCGCCAATCAAGTCATTACGTTAGTGACGGAATCTATAAGCACTTTTATGGAATTGATGGAATTGCATCAACAAAGTTAATGTATGTCACCAAGAGTTCAGGTATATATAGGCTGATAATCAGTGATTCTGATGGTTTTAATGAACAAGTTATTCTTAAATCAAACAAATCAATCATTTCTCCAGCTTGGTCACACGATGCAGAAAATATTGCATATGTTTCATTTGAAAATAATAGGGCTCAAGTTTTTGTTCAAAACTTATCAAGCGGCAAAAGGGATTTAGTTTTAAGCTCTAGATCAAGCGTAAGTGCACCTGCATGGTCACCAGATAATAAATATCTTGCATTAACATCTACCATGGATGGTAATTCTGAGATTTACCTAGTTGAAATAAAAAATAAAGAAATTACCAGACTTACATCTAATTTGGCAATTGATACAGAACCTGCTTGGTCTGTTGACGGAAAAAATATAATTTTTACATCTGATAGAGCTGGATCACCACAAATTTACGAAATGAATGTAAGAACAAAATTAAAAAGAAGATTAACAGTTGAAGGCACATACAATGCTCGAGCATCTTTTCTTAATAAAGATGAGATTATTTTTGTTCATAGAAATGAAGGTGATTTCAAAATTGCAAAGTTAAATTTAAGAAGCAGAGATTTAGAGATATTAACTTCTACACAAAATGATGAAAGTCCATGCATTGCTCCAAATGGCAATGTTATACTGTATGCGACGAAAGATGGAAATACTTCTTACCTTGCTGGAGTTAATATAAGTAGCAAGGTTAAATTTAAACTGCCAGCATTGTATGGCGAACTTAAAGAACCATCTTGGTCACCATTTTTGAGGTAATTATGAAAAAAATAAACATCCTTATTTTTACGTTAGTTTTTATGTTCTCTTGCTCAACTGTTCCTGTTGAGGAAGTAGATTCACAGCAAGCCACAACTGTTGATTTAACATCTGATTCAGACACATCATCTGAGGCAGCTTCAGATGCAATGAGCGATGTAGATATTGGTGAGCCTTATGTAAAAATTTACTTTGATTATGATCAAGATACCTTAAGAGAGGATGCTCTAAGCGACCTTCTTAAAGTTTCAAGACTCATGAAAGACAATCCAAAATATACTCTTCTTGTGGAAGGTCATGCAGATGAGAGGGGCACAAGAGAATACAATCTAGCTCTTAGTGAAAGAAGAGCAAAAGCAGTGGAAGATTTTTTATCAGCCTCTGGAGTGTCAT
>JBELJV010000034.1:4493-8627 GCA_042090165.1 Gammaproteobacteria bacterium | reverse complement strand
ATGCATCACATGTGAATATTTTTCAACAATCATCATTTCATCCACATTAACACTGCCGACAGTTGATACTTTTGATAAATCATTCCTGGCTAAATCAACCAGCATCATATGTTCAGCTTTTTCTTTATCATCCTCAATTAGATCTATCTTATTTAATAAATCTTCGGAACTATTAATGCCTCTTTTTCTTGTTCCAGCGATTGGTCTGATAGTAACTTTTCCTTGTTTTGATTGAACTAGTATTTCTGGTGAAGCACCAATAATATTAAAGTCCCCTAGATTCATAAAATACATGTATGGTGAGGGATTAATAAGTCGTAGGGCTCGATATAATGCAAAAGGATCATAGTACCCCTCAAAAGTTACTTCTTTGGATAAGACTGCCTGCATGATCTCACCGTCTGCGATTTGTTGTTTTATATACTCGACCTGTTCAATGAATGTTTCCTTATCTATATTGGAGGTTCCATTAATAGTGTCTTTTGATTTTTTGATATTATGTTTTACCGATGGTTGCAATGAAAAGATAGCATTTTTAATTTCAGAGATACGACGTTTAGCCTTGGAAAATGATTCTTCTTTGATTTCGTTCTGATTGCATACAATAATGAAAGAACCTTTGTAGTTATCAAAGACAATAAGTTCATTAGCTTCACAAAGACTTATGTAAGGAATGTCTGAGCTCTTCAATTTAAGCTTTGGCTCAACAAATTTAAAAGACTCGTAAGAAAAGTATCCAATCAATCCTCCAAGGAAATCTGGAAGATCATCAATTTGAGGCGAACTAAATTTAGAAGTTAGTTCATCTATATAATCGTACGGATTAACAACTCTTTTTACATCATTATTATCTTTTGCTGAAATATGCACCTCACCGTCAAAAAAATCATAACGCTTAGAACATGTCAGAGTCATAATCGAATATCTGCCTTTAGTTTCATGGCTTTTAGCAGATTCAAATAAAAAAGTGTTTTTTTGATTATAGAAATTTGAAAAGACATATAGCGGACTAATCAAATCAGCAACAAACTCTTCATACACTGGAATATGTGTATAGCCTTTGTCTTTATAACTTAAGAATTTATCTAAATTCATGCCTTTATTTCCTTTATTATGGGAGAAATATAATTTTCTAATCTGGTTATTGGGTTTGAATTAGATAAGATATCAACAATAGAACTACCAATCACAATACCGTCAGTAAAACTTTTAAACTGTTTCACATGCTCTGTTGTTCTTATCCCAAAACCAGTCACAAGAGGAACATTGATCTGATTGCGTATAGCCTTCAGATTCTCAGTAATTTCTGCGTAGTCTAAATTTCCTGAACCTGTAACTCCTCGTTGAGTAATGTAATAAACCATTGCTGGTTCATTTGCTAAACAATTTATAATAGTTTGATCAGTGCTGGTAGGTGCTAAGAGCTGCACAAATTCAAGATTATTTTTTTTTATAATATCAATCATTTCATGTTCAACATACGGCATATCAACTATCAAAAATCCATCAAAACCTGAATTTTTCGCATTCTGACAAAATGACTCTTGATCTGGATTAATGAAGGAGTTTGTATAACCCATGGCAATAAGTGGAATATCATATTTAGTCTTAAAGTCTTTTACATCATCCAATAAGTTACTAATATTAAAATTATCTTCTAAAACCTTATGATGAGCATTTTCAATAATTTTCCCCTCAGCAATTGGGTCGGTGAAAGGGATTCCTATTTCAATAACATCTGCATTTAGTTCAGCTAACAAAGTTAGAGCTTCTGTGAAGATCTTTCGGTTTGGATAATGAGCAACTATGTAAGGAACAAATCCTGTTAGTTTGTTTGTTTTAATATTTTCAAATGTTCTATTTATCATTGTTCATTACCGAATAAAGATCTTTATCACCGCGTCCTGACATATTTACCACAATATTCAGATCAGTAGACAGAGTTTTTACTTTTTCTAAATAGGCAAGTGCATGTGCTGTTTCGAGAGCTGGTATAATCCCTTCTTTTCTGGATACAAGATAGAATGCATCCAATGCCTCTTGGTCATAGATTTTTACATAATCAGCTCTTTTAATATCTGCTAAGTGTGAATGTTCTGGACCAACACCAGGATAGTCAAGCCCTGCTGAGATTGAATTTGTTTCTAAAATATCGCCAGTATTTGTTTGGAGAATTTTTGTTTTAGCACCATGCAAAACGCCTTGAGAACCATCATTAATAGATGCACTACCCACGTCCATAGATGAATTGCCTCCAGCCTCAACACCAATTAATGCAACATCCTTATCTTCTATAAATGGGTGGAATACCCCCATGGCATTTGACCCCCCACCTACACAAGCAACTATGATGTCTGGTAGTTTATTTAATTGATGTAAAGCTTGTTGTTTTAATTCTTTGCCACTAATGGCATTAAAGTCTCTAACTATTGTAGGGTAAGGATGAGGCCCAGTAACACTGCCAATAATATAATGAGTATCTTCTACATTGGTCACCCAATCTCTAATTGATTCATTCAGAGCATCTTTAAGTGTTGCCGTACCAGAAGTTACAGGAATAACTTCTGCGCCCAATGTTTTGATTTTAAATACATTTAATTCTTGTCTTTCAATATCAGTCTGACCCATGTAGATGACACAATCTAAATTAAGCTTTGCACAAATTGTTGCTGTCGCTACACCATGTTGGCCTGCACCAGTTTCAGCAATAATTCTTTTCTTACCAAGCTTTTTAGCTAATAGTGCCTGTCCAACAGTATTATTGATCTTGTGAGCGCCAGTATGATTTAAATCCTCTCTTTTAAACCAAATTTTTGGTCCGCCGTAATACTCAGTTAGACTTTGAGCAAAATATAATGGTGATGGCCTACCAACGTAGTTAACATAAATGTCCTTTAATTCACTCTTAAATTCATCAGTATCTTTTATTTTTGCATATAGATGATCAAGCTCTTCACATGCATGAGAAAGTGTTTCAGGGATAAATGTTCCACCGTATTTACCAAAATAACCTTTATTCATAATAATGCCTTAGCTCTTCAATTAATTTGGTATCTTTAATACCAGGTGCAATCTCTAATTTAGAATTTAAATCTACGCCCCAAGCACCCATCTCTTTAAGAGCAGGTATATCTTCAATAGATAATCCACCAGCGATCATAAGGTTTGATAAATCAATATTATTTAAGTTGCTCCAATCAAACTTTTTGCCAGTACCTCCAAGTGCTGAATCCATATTGTCGATCAAGTATTTAATGTTTTTGGTGTTATTAATATTGTGATCGGATAAATGTTTCAATTCTGTAACAGAAATTGGTTTAAAAATTGAATAACTTTGATAATTTTCATAATTTTTGCCATAAAACTGCAAAATAATATCGTCATCAAAATTATTCTCGATGTCAGATAATGACACTTGATCATCAATTAATATTACTGACTTGCTTGCAATCTTATATTTTTTAATAATCTTGCTTGTCCACTGGATATCAACAAACCTTTTGCTTACCTTTAATAAATTAAAACCCAAATAATCTATACCAGCATCTATGCAAGCCTCAATATCATTTTCTCGGGTTAACCCGCAGATTTTAATTTTCATGATTTAATTTAGGATTGAGGATCTTTCTCTAAATCAGGCGATCTACCTCGCCAACCTGCTTTATCGAATATTCTTAAGTAGACTAATTGATCGTGATCACTCTCATTTACGACTTTAACATAGTCGCCCTCTTCTGCAAGAATGACATCCCCTGCTGAAAGCGCATATTCATCTTTATGCATAATTCCATGTGATGGATCAGTCCCATGCCCATCAGCTGTGTTGTTGTACTCAACAACCTCCATAATGCCACGACCAGATATAACTACAAACACAACTTCACTTTCCATAAGTCTGTGCCCAAAAGTTGATTTAGAAGGTTCAATGATTGTTTTACTAGCAATTAGCTTTGTTAATAAATCATTTGTCCATACGGTGTAGTTGTCCTCTTTCTTCTCAGGGACACCGCCAACTCTAAAATTTACATATTTCTTAGCCATGGGTTAATATCCTAGGGTTAAATGAAAAATTAATCAACGCCATATTTCAGGTCGCGATAGATGCCCTGTCATTGTCGTTATAACTTGCTTGAG
>JBELJV010000034.1:0-4393 GCA_042090165.1 Gammaproteobacteria bacterium | reverse complement strand
GCCATATTTCAGGTCGCGATAGATGCCCTGTCATTGTCGTTATAACTTGCTTGAGCGCTTTGTCAGTTCTAATCATAACTTTCATTTCAGTAAGCTTATTTTCATCATTCCACTTAAACATATCGATACCATTGATATGAACACCATCAATCTCACACTCAAATTCTAATATGGCTTGATTGTCGTTTCTTATATCAGTTACGTATTTAAAACTTGAAGTTAAGAATGTTTCATGAGCTGCCATAAGGTATATAAAGCCCATATATTTATCTTTGCTTTTAAAAACAGCTGGAGAAAAGAATTCAAAATCATCAGCAAGTAAATCATATAGCATTGATGGGTTGTTTGATGTTAGCGACTCATGCCAAACGGCGACCGGATTACTATTTTGCATATTCTTCAACCTCCCTCCATACTCTTGCAAGATTGCCTCCAAGAATTAATTGAATATCACTTGTAGAATAACCTCTTTTTTGAAGTTCTTGTATCAAATTAGGGTATGTAGAAGCATTTTTTAATCCAGTTGGTAGCGTATCTCCAACTCCATCATAATCAGAGCCAATTCCAACGTGCCTAATATTAGTTAATGTAACGACACGATCAATGTGATCAACCACATCAACTACATCAGCAAATATATATTCTTCAGAATCATCTTTGGCTCTGTTGTCATTGATAAGAAAATTAGAACCAAAATTTATTTGTACAACGCCACCATTTTTAGCAATAGCCTTAACCATTTCATCAGACATGTTTCTTTCCCAACCCGGAGTAAAATGTCTTAGTGAAGAATGACTTGCTATTACGGGAGCGCTTGATAGATCAATTGTCTGGTAAAATGCGTCATCTGATACGTGGGAAACATCAATCATCATTCCTACTTTATTCATTTCTTCGATGAGCGCTTGGCCAAATGGACTTAATCCTCCCCATTGTTTATTTTCATCATATGATGAATCAGAGATATGGTTGCTTAGAGAATGTGTGAGAGTTATGTATCTTATGCCTTTATCATGAAAGTATTGTACATTCTCCAATTTTCCCTCTAATGGGGCGCCATTTTCCATGCCATAGGCTATACCAATTAAATTTTGTCCTGGTAAATTTCCTAAATAAATAGATGTATCAACTTTAAAAAAATAGTCAGAGTTAGAGTCAATGATATTGTCCATTAGATCTATCATTTCATCCGCAAAATCGAAGCTTGTTCCTTCTGCTTCAAGTCTTGCTGGAACGTAGATAGAGAAAAAAGGTAAATTTAAACCACCGGCAACTGCCTTCGGATAATCAAAATCAAAATTTGTTTCTCCTGAAATATTATCCAGATCTATATTTTGATACTTTTGAGCAACAAGCCTTATAGGTGTATCTATATGGGTATCAATAATTAAAGCATTTTGTGCTAATTGACCTGGTGTGAGATTATTATTTGAACAGCTTGATATTGTTATTAACAATACAAGTTGAATATATTTATTTATATCTTCCGCCTGCAATTTTATTACCTATCGACTTTATTGCGCCTGTTGGAAAGAATCTAAGGACGCTTATTAAAAACCTGTTTAAATTTCCTGGTATAACGATTTCTTTATTTTTAAACATTCCAGTAATTCCCTCTTGAGCAACTTGATCAGCAGATAGCTTCATGAAAGATGGGACTTTATCCATTCTGTCTTGTGTCCCACTCATTGTATGAAATTCAGTTACAGTAAATCCAGGACATAACGCCGTACTGAAAATATTATTTTTGTTGTAGGCACCATTTAAAGCTTCTACAAACCTATTCATAAATGTTTTTACTGGTCCATAAAGAATGGCAAACTCCGTGGATGGTGGTGAGAATCCAGCAATAGAACTAACAACCATAATATGGCCACCCCCTCTGGACATAAGATCTTTTATGTATAGTTTTGACTGCATGATAACAGAAAGACCGAGTACTCGAAGACAATCTTCTTCTTCCTGCAAAGAGGCATCTTCAAGTTTGGTATTAATTTGATAGCCAGCATTCAGGATTAATGTCGATATGTCTAAATTCATATTCTTTCCATAATCATATATTTCTTGTGGCGCATCTGAAGATGCTAAATCGGATTTTAGATAATGCACACGGACTTGAAATTTATTTTCTATATCTGTTTTTAAGTCTTGCAACCTATCTTCACGTCTAGCGACAAGAAAAAGATCATAACCCTTCTCTGCCAATTGATAAGCAATTGATTTTCCAATTCCAGCAGTTGGTCCTGTAATTAAAGCTGTACTCATAACTTCTCCCTGTAAATCATTAGTATATTTATTATTGTTAATTTAGCTACTCATAAAATTGTATATTTAATAATCTAATTGTATATTTTTTAATCAAATGATTTTCTTAATGTTAAATAAATATAGATTTTTTTTAATTTTGTTTAATTTTATAATATCATTTTTAAAGGGTTGTAAAGGATATGAAAAAAAAGTATAGTTTTTTTTCTATTATGCTTGCATTAATAAGTAAGTCATTTTAAATTAGTTATTACCTAGAGTTAACCAGATCGGAAAAGGAACTGCAGAACCCAGAACGAGAAAGTTACTCAGGAAGAGACCAGAAAGGTGAAAGTTCAAGGTAGCTTTGCATGCAAAAGAGCAAACTTGACCACCGAGAGTAAAAGAGATCTTACTCAAGGATGCAGAAGGTAATCTCACTCCTGACACCTACTGATCTCGATTTAAAAAAACTGAGCTTGCTCAGTTTTTTTTTGTCTGAAAAAACTTACAATTGCATAATGAAAATATTCTTCTTAGGTCCAGAAGGCACAAACTCAGATCTTGCTAGTAAAGCAATCTTTAATAAATCCTTTTCATTTGTTCCAACAAATTCCATAGAAGATATCTTTGAAAAAGTTGCTCTAAGTCATTCGTATAACGGTGTTATACCTTTTGAGAATTCTTATCAAGGAGTGATCAACTCATCACTAAATAGCCTTATCGATTATGATCTTAAAATCACTAAGGAATATAACTTTGCTATATCACATCATCTTTGTTCCTCTAATAAATCAACTGAATTTAGCCATATTAAAAAAGTACTTTCACACGCACAGGTCTTTGGGCAATGCAATAACTGGCTTAGACAGAATATGCCAAATGCAGAGAGAGTTGTTGTTGCCAGTACAGGAGAAGCGGCAAGAATGGCTATAGAAGATAAAGATATTTATTGTATTGCTAATTCCTATGCCATAGACCTTCTGCAACTGAATATCCATGCAGACAACATTCAAGATAGATCTGATAACAAAACAAGGTTTCTTGTCATTGGCAAAATGATTGAGGCAGCTGGAGAAAATAACAAAACATCTATAATGATTAACATAAATGATAAGCCTGGATCTTTATTAAAAATCTTACAACCTTTTGCTGATCTTGGTATTAATA
Source organism: Gammaproteobacteria bacterium (assembly GCA_042090165.1). Classification (GTDB taxonomy): domain Bacteria; phylum Pseudomonadota; class Gammaproteobacteria; order Magnimaribacterales; family TMED112; genus TMED112. The sequence continues at coordinate 979 of JBELJV010000034.1, read as the reverse complement.
TGACAAGGATAGAGACCAGACCATCAAGAAATAATATTTTTCATCATACTTTTTTCATTGATTTTGATGGTTACTTTGAAGAAGATATCAGTCAGAAGCTTTTAGAGCAATTAGAATCTATTTCAGAAGAACTCAGAGTTATAGGATCATATCCTGTTCTAAAATAACCCCATCTAAGTGGTCAATTAAAATCTTATCAATACTATCTAGTACTGGTTTATCAATCAGATGTGACATTTTTTGTACTTCTATAAATGTATTATTGGCTATGAGCTCGGAAGTTCTTTTACCTTCTTCAAATGGGATTAATGGATCGATTGTTCCATGAATAATTAACGTTGGAACTGTAATATTTTTTAATTCATTGTAACGGTCTTTATCAGCTAATATTGCTTGGAGCTGGCGGGAAAATCCAGACTTGCTTTTTCCTCTTTTAATATTTGCTAATGCAGATTCTACAAATTCCTCTTTGTTTATCGTAACACCCTCTGTACCAAGAATTTCAAAGATTCTTATTGCTCTATTTATTCTCTCTTCTTCAGATAACTCTTTATTAGATCTATCTGTTATTAAACGTCTAAGCTCGCCTTTTGGTGCTGTTGAAACATCAGGTGATTTTGCCATTGATGCTATTTGAGTAAATGTTATGACACGTTCCTGATGGTCGGCAACCAATCTTTGTGAGATCATTCCCCCCATGGATATACCCACCACATGAAAATCTTTAATTTGAAGATGGTCCATTACCGCAATGCCATCATTAGCCATGTCCCCAAGAGAGTATATTGAACGCATTGGTAAATTAAGATAGAACTTAATGTAATTCCATATGAATGGTGGTCTGCCCTTTTCATCAAAGTTATCAGATAAACCTGCGTCTCTATTATCGAAGACAATAGGTCTATAACCATTTTTTTGAAGCAGGGATATAAGCTCGTCAGGCCAATAGGTTAATTGAGCACCTAAACCTTGAATCATC
>JBELJV010000033.1:0-9818 GCA_042090165.1 Gammaproteobacteria bacterium | reverse complement strand
GATGATAAAGATGAAAGGCTTGATCAAATCTCAGCCCATTTAAAAAATACTTCACCAGAATTATGGAATGCAGCAAGAGAGTTTGCAGTGACCAATATTTTACAGATCATAAAAGGGGAGCTTGAGGAGTTTGGCATTAACCATGACACATGGTTTCATGAGAGCTCATTGGGTTCAATCAGTGATAGCGAATCTGATTTAGCTAAATCCTTCATCGACATTGAAAACAAAGGACACACGTATAAAAGAGAGGGTGCTAGTTGGTTCAAATCAATAGATTTTGCAGACGATAAAGACAGGGTGCTAATCAGGGAGAATGGTGAGCCGACTTACTACATGACAGATGTTGGATATCATAAAAATAAAATTGATCGTGAGTATGATTTATGCATCAATGTCTTTGGTGCCGATCATCATGGTTATATACCAAGGCTTACAGCTGCTTTTGATGTCATGAAAAATGACAGCCAAGATATCGAGTTTATGCTTTATCAGCTTGTTAATTTATTTGAGGATGGCAATAAGCGAAGCATGTCGACTCGACGAGGGGAATTCTATTCATTAGAAGACCTAAGAAAAGAATTAGGGCCTGATGTAATAAAATTCTTTTTTCTAGAAAAAAAATCAGACCATACAATGGATTTTGATATCAACCTGGCAAAAGAGGAAAGCAAAAATAACCCATACTTCTACAGCCAGTATGCTTATGTTCGCTGCAATTCTATTCTTCGTAAAAAAAGATTTAATCCACAAGAAAAAATATCCGATCAAGAAATTGATGCAAACTTTGACTTGATAGTTAAGGTGCTAAATTTTCCGAAACACATCAAAGAGTACACCGAGGAAAGATCCCCTCACTCTTTAGTGCATTTTGTTAAAGAGCTTGCTTCATCTTTTCATTCATTTTACGAAACAAGCCCAGTTATTTGTGACGATGAGGCTGTCTCCAATGCAAGATTATTGATTACAGAAGCTACTAAACTAGTAATTGAGAAAAGCTTTAGGCTGCTAAATGTTAAGCCGCTAGAAAAGATGTGATATGGCTGATATTTCTTATAAAAATAAAAAATTTCCTCTTAAAGCTATACCAACAATATCACTAGCTTTCGTAGTCGCAGCAATTTCTTCTTTTTCAGTAATGTATTTTCTTGACGACGATGAGAATTTTTTAGATTTAAATGAATTTGAGGTGCAAGAAATTGAATACGAGTTTCAAACAATTCTTGAAGAGGACTCTTTTAATAATTTAGATATCTTTGAGGTTGTGCTAGAAGAGGAGTGTAGGTATTTTGCTCAATCAGGAAGTTTTCGGACCTATGAGGCTGCCATGAGCCAAGTCGAGCAACTGCTCAATATTGATTACACTGCCGAAATTGAAAATGTTAGTAGTGCAAATGGCTTCAACTACAAAGTTATAGTAGGTCCTTTCGAAAATAGATCTCAAACCAATAATGCACGAGAAGTATTGCGTCGCTTTAACATGGACTCTCTTGAGATTAGGTCTTGCATCAAGATAAACAATGAACCTTAAAACCTATAAATCCATGAGGAGTAATCTCAACGCCACCTGTTTGGTTGCTGTTTCAAAAAAACATAGTATCGAAAAAATTATGGCTCTTTACAATGAGGGGCACAGAGATTTTGGAGAGAACTTCATTCAAGAACTAGTTGAAAAGAAGAAACAACTGCCCAAGGATATTAATTGGCATTTTTTAGGCAATATTCAAACAAACAAAATAAAACTCATTGCCCAACATTCATCATTAATTCAATCAGTTGGGCGCACAAAAGTTTATGACAATTTGCTCAAAACAGGATTACAAAAAGAGATTAACATTCTGCTGCAGTTGAAATTAGGGCATGAGGATACAAAAAGTGGCCTTACTGAAAAAGAAATAATTAGGATAATTGAACACCATCCTAAAGATTCAAATGTAAAAGTATATGGTTTAATGGGGATCACTGAAAACAATATCTCTGAAACAGAACGAGCAGTGCAGTTTGACCAATGCAATAATCTATATAACCGAATTCGTGTGATGAATAAAAATATTGAAATTTTGTCTTTGGGCATGTCTAATGATTGGGAAGACGCTGTTAAGCATGGGTCAACAATGATTAGAATTGGCACAAAAATTTTTGGAGAAAGAAAATAATGAATTTTTTAGAGGTAACCACTTTTTTAGCTCTTTTATTCAATATAAAAACTATTGTGGTCTACCTAATATTGCTGTTATTTTTGATAGATCTGGCAAAAGCTGACTCTTACAACAAAATAGCTCGCATATTAAAGATAATTCTGTATCCCATTTTGCTAATAATGAATATTCATTACAAAAAATTTAATATTGGCCTACTTTTTGCCGCCCTGCTTATCAATGGTGTGACTTTTTATTTTATGTTGCCGGGCCTGAGTCTTGGCACCATCATTAATTTCACTTTTTTTGAAACTGCTCGAGCACTTATTGGGATTTTGAAGTTTTTAATTATCGCTGGCGTGATTCTAAGTTGGCTATATAGTTTTGGAGCAAGCTTCTACAACTCTTTAACCACGCTTTTGCAAGAACTTTATGAGTCAACTGTCTCTATTTTTAGGAACATCATTCCGCCAACAGGAGGTTTTGATTTGAGCCCTCTTGTTGCCTTTTTTGTTTTGCAGTTAACAGAAAGGATTTTGACTATTCTGATGTTTGATTACATGGGGTAATCAGTCTCAAATTATATTCTTTTATTGTGTGGCCTTTGTTTAGACCCTTTTTATGAAAAGTGGAAACTTGATATGAAATTGGGAAAAAGTTTATTACTTCGAATATTTGTTGATACTCAAGCACTTCATCGATATGTATCTGATAAGTCTTTGAATCTGTCACTATTTGCACTAAACCATCTGAACAAAGTATTCTGCTAAGTACTTTTAGAAATTGTTTAGAAATAAGCCTTCTTTTCATGTGTCTCTTCTTTGGCCAAGGATCAGGAAAGTGAATCCGAATAAAATTTACTGAAAAATCCATAAGTTCTATGAACTCACGAGCATCGCCATTAAAGAGATATAGATTCGTAGGCTGTGTTTCTTCAAAGAATTCTACTGCACGAGCAAAACCCTTTTTATAAGGCTCAATTCCAATAAATGTCACATTTTCGTTTGCAGTAACATCTTCTGAAAATGATTGAGCATCCCCAAACCCTATGTCTAATGCAATTGGGTTTTGAGTGATTGGTTTTTCTCCAGCATTTAATAAGCACTCCGATTCTGTTGACAGAAATTTCTTGTTTTTTGCAGACAGTCGGCCAGCCCGTGAACTAAAAGTCTTAATCATTGAAGTGATTATATGGTATTAGAAGTTTGGAGAATATTTATTTAAATATTCACTAATGAAGTTTTAAGCTTTTTGAATGCAGTCGCCTCAATTTGCCTAATTCTTTCTGCAGAGACAGAATACTTTTCAGCTAACTCATTAAGTGTAAGCTTGGCGTCGTCTAACCATCTTGCTCTGATGATGTCTTGTGATCTTTTGTCTAAGGACGCGATGTTTTTAAGTAAAGCACCATGATTAACATCTTCCCAGTTATCTTTTTCAGCGATATGTTCTGGGTTGAATGAGTGGTCTTCCAAGTATTGGCTTGGGGAGAATGCTTTATCATCATCCTCTTCATCTGATGGCAAATCAAAAGGCGTATCAGTAGAATTAAGCCTGTTCTCCATATGCATCACTTCCTTATAAGAGACATCTAGATCTTCAGCTATTTTTCTTGCTTCTTTGTCAGTGAGCCAGCCTGTGCTTTTTTTCTTACTTCTCAGATTAAAAAATAGTTTTCGTTGTGCTTTTGTTGTAGCAATCTTAACTATTCTCCAATTCTTAAGTATGAATTCATGAATCTCAGCTTTGATCCAATGCACTGCGAAAGATACAAGCCTCACACCTTTTTCAGGATCAAATTTTTTCACTGCTTTTAAGAGTCCTAAGTTTCCTTCCTGAATAATATCAGCCAATGGTAAACCATAACCTGCATATGACTTTGCAATGTGTACAACAAAGCGTAAGTGGGAGATTACAAGCTTGTGGGCAACCTGAACATCTTCGGTTTTGAAGAATTCTTGGGTGAGCTCTAACTCCTCTTCTCTAGTGAGAACAGGTATTGAGTATACCTGAGACAAATATCTATCTAAATCTGACCCAGGATTTGTTAGTGCTAAAGCATAACTCATAATAGATTTTTATAATATAATATAATTATTGTTTATTATCAAATCAGTGGAAGAGTATATTACCACTATTTTTTTATCTTTTTCAACAAATTTTGACATTGCTTTGCCTTGAAAGTTCATTAGAATATCTGAATTATGTCCAACCAAGAACAACTTAAAAAACTTAAAGACGGTTTACATTTATTGAGCAGAAATAGAGAAGTTGTGTTCTCTTTTCATGAGACATTTCAATTAGTTGATGAGCTTATGGAAATTGTTGACGCTTTAATTGAAAAAGAAGCTAAGAGCTAACAAAGGTAAAGCAGTTCTTTTCAAAGTTTTTAAACTTAAAACCTAGTTCAGAGAAATTGCTTATAGATTCTGTGTCTTTGACGCGGTTTGTAATCAAAAATCTTGCCATTGCTCCACGTGCACGTTTTGCAATAACACCGACAACTCTTTCTTTATCAGCAACGTTTGATAAAAACTTAAAGTTTATTACCTTATCGTTATTTAAATATTTTTTAACTGAAGAGAAATACTCTTCAGAAGCCAAATTAAATAACAATCCATCACCAATATCTGCATTTAGTACATTGGCAATTTTTGCTCCCCAAAACTCGTATAAGCTATGATCATTTCCAAACTGATGTCTTGTTCCCATTTCTAATCTATAGGGGTTCATAGCATCAGATGGTTTAAGAAGACCATATATGCCTGATAAAATTCTTAAATTATCATTCATATAACTTTCGTCATCAGCAGTTAACTCTCTAGCATTTAGATTTTTAAAAACATCGCCTTCAAATTGAAATATTGCTCTCGTCTCAGGGCTTTGTGCTTTGCCCCAGTTTTTATATCTCTCCACATTAAGCTCTGCAATAGCCTCGCTCACCCCCATGAGCTCTCCCAACTGGTTTGAGTTTAGTTTGGATAATTCAGAGGCAAGTTTTTTAGCCTCATTCTTAAAAATTGGTTCTGTTACTGACAAGCTAGAATCTGCTTTTTTATTATCTAGTCTTTTTGCTGGTGAAATAACAATCATTTTTATAATCCTGCATTATTAAAATCAAGTGCCCTCTCTGCCCTATAGCTAGACCTTACCATAGGTCCTGAGATAACTTCAAGGAAGTTATGCTTTAAGCCTTCGAGACGGTACTGCTCAAATACTTCAGGCGTTACCCATCGATCAATTGGATGATGATTTAGTGTTGGCCTTAAGTATTGTCCAAGTGTAACAATATCAACATCATGTTCTCTTAAATCTTCATATGTCTTATATATTTCTGCATCTGTTTCGCCTAAACCAAGAATAATGCTTGTCTTAGTAATTATGTTTGGGTTTATTTCTTTCGCAACTTTCAAAACTTTTAGTGTTTTTTTGTAGCCTGCTCTAGGGTCCCTAATTGGATGTGTTAGTCGCTCAACTGTTTCAACATTTTGTGCAAAAACTTTAATTGGTGATTCAACAACAGTGCGGATAGCATCTCGTGAGCCATTAAAATCCGAGGTTAAAACTTCAACTTCTGTTTGAGGGCATTTATTTTTGATTGCATTAACAGTATCGGCAAAATGTTGAGCCCCACCATCTGCAATATCATCCCTGTTCACACAAGTGAGAACAGTATATTTCAGGTCCATCTGGGCTATCGTGTTTGCCACCTTATCAGGTTCTTCCTTATCTAGCCAACCTTTCGGGTTCCCAGTATTCACTGAGCAAAATTGGCACGCTCTGGTGCATGTATCGCCCATCAGCATGAAAGTGGCTGTACCCCTAGACCAACATTCTGATAAGTTAGGGCATTTTGCTTCCTCACAAACTGTGCTCAGTTGCAAATCTTTCACTTTGTCTTTTATAAGTGTGTAATTTTTATTTGCCTGGTTTGCAGTCATTCTTATCCAACTAGGTTTCTTCTCTCTTTCAACAAGTGAGTATGCATTGGCCTTCATGCCGTCTTTAACTGACTGAATACCAGCATGGTTAACAATCTTTACTGTCGGAATAATATCTTTCATGTTTGTATGAGCTCTGTATATCTTATTTTTAAATTATTAATCAGCTCTTTTTTATCTATATTTATGTAATCTAGCAAATTACAAGCCTTAACATCTAGGCCGCATGGGTTGAAAGTGTTAAATGTTGCTGTATCTGTTTCAAAGTTAATACTTATTCCATGGTATGAATAGTTTTTTTTAATTCTCATTCCAATAGATGCTACCTTTTCACTATTCACGTAAATTCCGGGGTCTTTTTCATTTATGGTTGAATTCAAACCAACATCATGAAAGCACTGATTGGTCGTTTGTAAGATTTTTTTTGTCAGCTCAGATGGTTTAAAAGGCAATTGTTTCAAGTCAAAAATAAAGTAAAAAACTTGCTGGCCTGGACCATGGTAAGTAATCTTTCCGCCTCTATCCGTCTTAATGATCGGAGGATTATGATCAAGATTTTCCTGTATTTCTTTTTCACTAATACCCAGGGTAAAGACTGGCTCATGCTCCAGAACCCAAATAGAGTGAAATTTTGGACTTTCATTAATGAGCTCAATCATCTGGCTGTAGCAAGCTTGGTATTCAATAGTTCCAAGCTCACGTAATTCTACTTTGATCATATTTTTTCTAAGTTAGCATATGATGCAACCAGCCATTTTGTTCCAACCTGAGAAAAGCTTACCTGTATCCTTGCTGCATCACCATTGCCTTCAACGCTCAAAACAACACCATCGCCAAACACTTTGTGATGCACAGATTCACCAAGATTATAAGGCACACTTTCATCGTTTGAGGTAACAGCTGAAGCTGTTGCAAAGTAGCTGTTTTTGTATGTTTGTTTTGGTCTTAGAAACTCAATATGTTCATTAGGTATCTCATTGATAAATCGGGACGGAGGGTTGTATGATTCATGGCCATAAAGTCTCCTAAATTCAGTATAAGTTAAAAATAATTTAAAACGAGCACGAGTTATGCCAACGTAGCACAAACGTCTCTCTTCCTCTAGTTCATTAAGATTATCCATTGATCTGGAATGAGGAAATAATGATTCCTCCATGCCAACCAGAAAGACAAATTTAAATTCCAATCCTTTAGCGGAATGTATGGTCATTAGTTGAACAGCGTCATCAGATTTTGAGGCTTGTGTTTCACCCATATCTAAAGATACAGAACTAAGAAACGCGGCAATGAAGCTATCATAATCCGACATGTCTTCATCTTTATTAGTCGACTCGAAGGACTTAACTGCTGATATTAATTCATTAATATTCTCCACTCTTATTCTTCCCTTTTCTCCAGCTTCTTTCATGTGATAATCAATTAGCCCACTTTTCGAAATCACCATCTCCACAAATTCTTCGGAACTAAACTCATTTATTTGTTCTGCAGATGTTTCGATAAAATTTGTAAATTGCTCCATTGAGGCTGAAGCCTTGCCTTTCAAGGAGCCGTCTTTCAACATATTGTTAGATGCCTGGAACAATGATATTTCTTGTTCTTGAGAGCTTGCCCTGATATTCGCAATAGTTTTCTCACCGATACCGCGCGGTGGAACACTTATAGCTCTTTCAAAAGCTGTATTGTCATTTCTATTTATTATCAATCTTAAATAACTAATGACATTTTTAATCTCCATTCTTTCGTAGAACCTTACCCCACCATATATGACATAAGGTATGTCTTGTCTTAGAAGAAATTCTTCTATGGTTCTAGACTGTGCATTAGATCTATATAAAACAGCTGTATCTTTGTATTGATCGCCTCCGTCAAATATTTTATGGATATTCTCGGCAACAAAGTTGGCTTCTTCTTGCTCATTGTACGCCTCATAAATATCGATCTTGTCGCCGTCGTTACCCTCTGTCCAGAGCTTTTTGCCTAATCGGTTTGAATTTTTGTCGATAACGGCATTTGCTGCATTGAGTATATTCCCAGTTGATCGATAATTCTGTTCCAGTCTTACAATTTCTGTTTCTTTTTCTTTAGCAAACTTATTAATATTCTCAATCTTTGCTCCCCGCCACCCGTAAATAGATTGATCATCGTCTCCAACAGCGGTTAGTGTTGATTTTTCTCCTACAAGGTTTTTAATCCATTTAAATTGTATGGAGTTTGTATCTTGAAACTCATCGATTAACACATGTCTAAACTTGTTTTGATAAAGCTTTCTTATGTCAGCATTATCCCTTATTAGCTCATAAGACCTTAGGATCAGTTCTGCAAAATCTAATAGATTTTCTCTCTTCATATAAGCTTCATATTGGGCATATATGCGTTTTAACATTTCAAGATTAAAATCACCTTTGTCATCAATGTCTTTTGGTCGAAGCGCATCATCTTTCCAATTATTGATTTGCCATCTAACTCTTTCAGGCTGCCATTGATCATCATCAAGCTCTAAGTCTTTTAATATTCTTTTAATCACTCTTAACTGGTCATCACTATCTAAAATACTGAAATCTTTCTCTAAGCCAGCCTCTGCATAGTGACGTCTTAGCAATTTGTTTGATATTGAGTGAAAAGTTCCACACCACATTTCAGGAATTGGTTGATTGAGAATAGATTCAATTCTACCAGTCATTTCGCTTGCTGCTTTATTTGTAAAAGTGACTGCAAGTATGCTGTGTGTAGAGTTAGACAGCGCCTCAATAAGCCAAGCTATCCTGTGGACAAGTACTTTAGTTTTACCAGAGCCAGCACCCGCTAAAACAAGTAGCTTTTGTGATTCAGAAGTAACTGCTTTTCGCTGAGCATCATTAAGATCATTTAAGATGTAGGATACGTCCATTGACTAGACGAACTTATTCTCTCTGAACCAAAGATTGAATGCATACTTTTCACCGCCAGTAACAGGCCTGCCTGCATGCAATGAAAGAGGATGTACTTTTGTCGTTCCTGGAAGAACATTCTTCCAAACCAATATTGATCCTTTTTTCGGTTTAACAGAGATGTTTAGGTCTTTAAATTCTGTGGCTCCGCCTTCCTCAACATCATTCAGGTAAGCGATTGCTGTATAAATTCTTTGGCCACCTCTTTTGAGATGTTTTCTTCCTTCCTCGGTCTCATCATTAAATGCATCATGATGATCGTTGTATTGTGTTCCGCCTGTGTAATAAACAATTTGGTATGACTCTGCATTTCTTAACGGAAAGCCGACTAGATCAGCAATTCTTTGGCCAACTTCTTTTGTCGTGGCTGAGTGACTATGTGGTATCCAACAATTGCTGCCTGTTCTATTATCGTGATAAATGCCATCTTTCCCGCCAATTGTTTTAGCTCTTTCTAGCTTAGATTCAGATGCATCAACAAAATGATCGCATTCATCTGAGGATATGAAATCTTCAATGACATAAATTAATGGATCGTCATTATAGATAACTTTATTGCCTTCAGCTCTTAGAGGTTTTTTAAATGCTTTTTTAATATTTACAGCTGTAGTGGTGGGACTAGGTGTTTGCTCAAACTTTTTGTCTAAACCAGCATTCACACCTATAATATACAAGGCTCTCATAGCTAAACCCATGCCAATTAAGGCAAAAACTAAAGCAAATATAGAGATAATAAATGCAGCAATGTCCATAATGCGATTATACTTTATGTATGAAGAAAATTCTTTTTGTCTTGGTAATTTTTCTTTTCA
>JBELJV010000002.1:29782-47329 GCA_042090165.1 Gammaproteobacteria bacterium | reverse complement strand
GCACCAACTCCGGCACCATCACCCGCACCTACACCCGCACCAACACCAACCCCAGCACCAACACCCGCACCATCAGGTCTTGCAGCTTCTGGAAGCATTGGTATCGAGGGACCTTTTTTACTTGATTCAGATTTAAATAGCCCAGACTATGAAAATGTATCAAATGACTATACTAATAGAGTGCAAACTGCCGAGCCTGAAGCGACAATTTTAGGTTGGCTTGGAAATGATGAAGATAGAATGGATTTCTACCAAGTAGTCGGCCAAGATTATTCTACTGCTTTAGAACTAACAATTATTACACATGATGATGACCCAGAAAATGATGAAACAAACACAGACCTAGATTTTTACATATTGAATGAACAACAAGAAAAAGTTTCTAGCGGTGATGGGTTAGGAAAAGTAGAGACAGCTCAAATTCCAGCAGGGGTTGGTGAAATCTTCTATATATGGGTGGTACATTTTGTTGATAACAATGAGGTGCCTTCTAATTACGTAATAAAACAAACCCCATCTTTTGCTACAACAAATGATCAAAAACTTAAAATGTATTCATCAAGCAATAGAGATTTCAAAATGGACAGCATCCTCATCGCTCCAAAACCAAACTTTCCAATTATCGCTCCAAAACCAAGCTTTCCAATTAAACGTTTTGCTGAAAGCGGGACACAAAATGCTATTACAGAAGCTATAGCAGATAATTACTCAGGCACTGTTAATGTAACCGCAGAAGAACTTTTTGCAGCAGCTGGATTGCCATCGGAAAGTAATTATAATGATGATCTGCCTGATCACTTAAAAGCAATTTTAGAAAAAGGAAAATGGGATAAAGCTGTAAAAATTATTCAAAGCAAATACCCACATATGTTTATTGAACCAAATTTTGTTCAAAAGCTTCATGTTCAGTCATTCAGCAAAGACCCTTCGTACGATACATATCAGTGGTGGAATTTTGATGTAGTAAATTTGCCAGAAGGTCTAAATAAGATAGGAGCTGAAGTAAAGCCAGTTAATGTTGCAGTGCTTGATACAGGTAGTCCAAATTCCGCAGATCCAGCTTATGAAAGGTCTATTTTTGATACACAATGGGGTTGGGACATGGAAGATGATGACAATCTTGCTGATGACATTGAATTTATGCAGCGAAAGTTTAGTCATGGTGTTCATGTAGGGAGTATTATTTCACAACTTAATGATGGTATTGATGGTAACGGCTTTGGGGCCAGAGTAACCCCTTTAAGAGTTTGTAACGAAGATTCTTGCGGTTCTACCTTTGATGCGTATTTATACCTAAATGGTGATAATAATAAATCAAGAACATCATTTGCCAGAAGAAGTGGTGGGCAGCCTCTTCACGCAATTAATATGAGTTATGGGAGCAGTGGAAGCGATAGCTCAGCGAGTTGTGGAAAGCTTGAGGAACTCTCAAATAAGGGAGTTTTAGTTGTTTCTTCTTCTGGAAATGAAGGAGTTGACTCCATGAACTATCCAGCAGCTTGCCCTACTGTATTTTCAGTTGGCGCAACAAATGGAACAGATAGACGGTCAAGATACTCTTCAACAAACCCTAGAGTGGATTTTGCCGCACCAGGAGGGGAGCAGTCAGATTGGGGAAGTGAAAACTCTTCTACTCCAGATGGGGTTGATGATTTAGTTTATGCATATGCATATCAAAATTATTGGGTAAATGCAGAAAATAATGGTAATTATATGATTGGTGCTCAAGGCACATCTATGGCATCACCTCATGGAGCAGGTTTCCTTGCGTTAGTAAAGTATTATTATGAAGACATTGTTAAACCTTTTGAGTCAAATCCAAACCTGCCTCAAACTTTAGGTTATCAGGAAGTGGAATTAATGTTAGCTGCAAATCTTTTGACAAATGATGTCAATAAAGAATCTAGAGAATTTGATACAGTAGCAAGACCTGGGTGGGATGAGCATCTTGGATACGGTATTATTGATCTCGATAAAGCATTTAAGTCAATAGATGCATTTGGAGATGGGTATTTTAATGATATGAACGATCTTCCTTATTATCAAGCTGAGTCACAAGTGGATTTACATCTAGAAGATAACTTTGCTTCTACCTTCATTATCTCCCCAATTGGACGAGCTGGCGAAGGTTTCAATGAGGTTAATGTATCCTACATTTCAAATTTCTTAGATGTTACTATGGAAGCAAATACAATAAATGTCTCAAAGAATCCAGATTATAATTGGCCAGGATGGGTAAATACCCCAATTACTTTCGATTTCCCTATAATTGATGGTGTTGAACTTCCATATGATGGTTACGAGCTATTATCAGTAAGTGTATACATTAACCTTCATTTGATTGGTGAATCCTTCTCTGCCAGCTTACCTGCATTGAAGGCAAGATTGATAGATGAAAATGGAGCAGTTGTAAATGAGATTATTTCAAGCGTTACAGAAGGACAAGGTTACTTTGTTTTTGATGAATTAAACCCGGGAACTTATAGTATGACAATTGGATCAGATATTAATGGTGACAATTCATGGGGTGGTCCTGGTGAGATGACAGGTGCGTCGGATACATTTGAAATTACTGACTCTAATGTTGCGGACATTTCTGTAATGCTTGCTCCTTTAACTGAAGGCGAATAAGTTTAGATGGCTGAAGAAAACAGTCTCTTAGTTAACCACTTCTTTAAAACAATAATACCTAATTATGCATTTGGGGAACAGAGTTCCCCTGATGCACCTGACTACTCTTTAGAGCAAAATTGGGCTGCACTGCCTGAAAATAATTCAAAAGCAGAATTGACTCCCTCAAGTCTAAAAAATATCAATGTGGACAGTGAAGTAAATTGTTTTTTTGTTCACCCAACAGGTTTTTTTCTAAAAGATTGGAATTTTGATTTAAACAAAGAAACTGCAACCTATCAAAGAACTGAACTTATGCTTGCCACTCAAGCTTCTGCATTTAATGGTATATGTCAAATATATGCTCCTCAGTACCGACAAGCTACATTTGCTGCAATTTCAACCAACCAATATGAATCAAGCATAAATTCACTTGAGTTAGCATATTCAGATGTTAAAAGAGCATTTGAGTATTTTCTTTTTGAAATTAACAAGAGTAAGCCATTTATTCTTGCAGCACATAGCCAAGGATCACTACACTCGCAAAGATTACTAACAGAATTTACTCCCTATCTTAAAAAATACATGATCGCAGCTTATTTAATTGGTTATCCACTGGAGCAAGATTACTTATCTTTTGCTGGGTTTTCTAAACCAACAAATGAATCAGATCCTCAAGTTGTAATTCAATTTCAAACAGTTGGTGAAAGTGGCAAAAGACCGAGATTTAAATTTTGGCTAGCTGAGGGTGATAGCTATAAATTAAAAGAACCAGGAGCTCTTGCTAGTGCAAACCCAATTTCATGGCAACAAGATGATATCTGGCACTCATCAGATATTGAATCTCTATTAATGCCAAAAATAAGTGGAGACAATGTTTTTCTTGATTATCTTGCAGAAGGCAAAACAAACGGAAAAATTAAAGAGTTGTGGTTTCCAAATGATCAAGAAATATTTGCTAAACTTTCTTCTGATGGGTTGCTTGAAGCAAAAGGGTCCAGTATTGATAGAATTTTAAGAAGAGATATTTCAGGAATGAAAGATCTTCATATATGGGACTACCAAATTTTTTGGAGTCATATCAGAAAAAATGCTGAAAAAAGAACCCAATCTTTTTTAGGAAAATAATTGAAATTAACATTTATTGAAAAAATTTCTTTTGGTTTTGGTGGTGGTGTAAACGCAGTCAAAACAGATTTTTTTGTTTGGTATTTAGGTGTTTATTACCTAACGGTAGTTGGCTTGAATCCTTTATATACTGGAACTGCACTTCTCATAGCATTAATTTTTGATGCATTTTCAGATCCAATGATTGGAGCCTTTTCAGATCGTATAAAATCAAAATTTGGAAGAAGGCATAGCTTGATGATTTTGTCACTTTTGCCGATAACTTTGAGCTATTATTTACTGTTCATCCCTCCAAACTTAATTCTTGATCACCAATTCAATACTTTTTTATGGTTAACAATATTTTCAATTCTTACAAGGTTATTTGTTTCTTTCTATGAAATTCCGCATAAAGCTTTAGCAGTTGAAATACCAAGATCCTACGAGGATAAAGCTTCCATAATGTCATTGAGAGAAGGTTTCCAATCATTAATTGCTTTATCTCATTCTTTTCTGATTCTGCCACTTATTGGCTTTCAAAATGATATGAGTGATTGGAGTGCGGTTGGACAGGTTGGAGCAGTTTTAATGTTTACATTTGGAATAATTTCAATTCTTGGCACATTGTCATTGCTTCCAAAATTGTCTAAGTGGGAAGGAAATGAAAATTCAATTGTTAAAAACAAAGTCTCACAATTGAGAGAAGAATTTGGGCAGGTATTGCTTAACAAGCCTTTAAGGATTTTTCTGTTGGGCTCAATCTCCGTTCAAATTGCATGGGGTTTAGCAAACAGTTTGACATTTTTAACACAAACACAATTCTGGGATTTAACCCCACTTCAGATAAGAAACTTTGTTGCTATTTATTTTTTAACTGCTGCATTTAGTTGGTTTTTAACACCAAAATTAGTTAAATATTTTGATAAGAAAAGGCTGGTGATTATTTGTTTATTGCTTATAGGTGTCTTTCATTCAGCACCCTATATTCTTTATAAGATGGGTTTAGCACCAGCTGTTGGAAGCAATGAAATAATTCAATTCTTATCTGTGTTTTTGTTCTTTACTGGAATTTTTTCAATTATGAGTTTAATGGTGCGAGAATCTATGATTCCGGATGTTGTTGATGAAATTCATGTCTCAACTGGTCTACGACAAGATGGAACAATAAGCGCCCTTACATCATTTTGTGCAAAATGCATGACAGGTTTTGGCCAATTTTTTTCAATGCTGATACTTTGGATAATTGGATATCCAAGCGAGGGAAGTGCAACCTTAATGCAGAGAGAATATTTAGCAATTGCCCATGGCCCTCTAGTATTTCTCATGTTTGTTATTCCTATAATTCTATTTATGCAATATCCAATTTCTCGATCCAAGCACCGTCAAATAATTGGGAGACTGAACCAACAAAAATTTTAAAGACTTTAGTGATTCACTAAATGCTATAATCGTTTTAATTTTTTAGAATTATGGAAGTTGTAGATGCAATAAAAAATCGTTACTCAGTTCGAGGTTATCTTAACAAAGAAGTGGAAAAAGACACTGTTAAGAAAATCATAGAACTTGCCAAAATGGCACCATCTGGTGTGAATTGTCAGCCTTGGAAAATTTATGTTGTAATGGGAGATGCAAGAGACAGTCTTGTAGTTGAGGCTCTATCAAAAGTAGATGCTGGAAAAATGGACAAAGAAGAGTATGCAGTTTATCCCTCAGAGAGACCGGACTGGTATAAAGCTAGACAAAGGGCAGCAGGGTTCGGTTTGTATAAGGCTTTAGGTATTGAGAGAGATGATATGGCTGCAAGGCTAGAACAAGGTAGAAAAAACTATGAATTTTTTGGAGCACCTGTCGGGATTTTCATAACTGTGAATAAGGCTTTAGGATCAAACGGTTGGGGGTATGTTGGGCATATGGTTCAAACTTTATGTCTTGCTGCAGTAAATGAAGGTTTAGGTACATGTCTTCAAGAAGCATGGTCTGGATTTCCTCAATTAGTAAGAAAACATGTTAATTATGGAGATGATGAGATTCTTTGGTGTGGGATAGCACTTGGCCATCCAGATAAAAAGCATCCTGCAAATAGCTTCAGAACTAATCGAGAAGATTTTGATAACTATGCCAAAATAATTGAGTAATGAAAATTTTTGAATTGCCAAGTGAGCATGGGCACCTCAGAGGAGCAATTTGGGACAATATTGAAAAGCCAAAAGGAACAATTCAGATAGCACATGGGCTTGTTGAATATCATGATCGATATGATGAATTTGCAAAATTTCTCAATGACCATGGATATATAGTCTATTGTAATGACCATCTAGGACATGGCCTACATGTAAAAAAAGGTGAACTTAAAGGTTATTTTGCAGATGAAAACGGTTATGAAGCAGTAGTAGATCAATTAGCTGAGATGAATTCGGTAATCAGAAAAGCTCATCCATCATTAAATCACTTTTTTATAGGTCACAGCTTAGGGGCAGCCCTGGGCCTTTCTTTTTTAAAAAGAAATATTTCTTTTGACGCGGTAATTTTAAGTGCTCCCTTTACTAATCATGATTTCATATTATTTCTATTTGGAATTCTTGTGTGGCCAGAGTACAAGTTTCAGGGCAGGAGAGCAATTAGCATGGAAATGGAAAAGCATACATCCTTGAAGCATAATTCCTTCTTTAAACCCAATAGAACACCACATGATTATCTTTCAAGAGATCATTGTAGGGTTGATTCATATGTTGAGGATGAGCTTTGTGGATTCCCAAAAACAACTCAGATGTGGCTAGACTTAAAAAGTGGGTTTATAGGACTTTGGGCAAAAAAAAGTTACAAAGAAATTGACCCAGAAACAAGAGTTTTAGTAGTTACAGGCGACAAAGACCCAATCAATAATAATGGCAAACAAGCAGAGAGAATGCATAATTCATTTGTAGACATTGGCTTGAACTCTGAGATTGAGGTTTATCCTGGCATGCGCCATGAACCTTTAAATGAAATAGGAAGAGAAGATGTATTCAAAAGAATGGAAAGTTTTTTTTCAAAACAATCTTAAGATCTTCGTACGTAAGTTTGTAGTATAAGAATTCTTTCCGTGATGATTTCTCTTATCTTAAAATTATTGCGAGCAATTCTTCTTGCCTCTTGGAGGTCCATAAGCGCCTCTTCATATCGGCCTGAATAAAAAAGAAACTCGCTGTTAGTTAAGTGGTATCCCAGCATATTGTTGCTTAATTTTTGAACCTCACTTAAGTCACGTAATAAATTTATATCGACAGGCCTATAGAACTTAATGTCCTCAAGGACACCTTCTGCTGCCACATAATCTTCCTCTTGTATAAAAGCATTAGCAAGGTTGTAGCTCAATGGATAATTTCCTAATGAAACTGATAATAGCTTCTTTGTATAGTCTTTGCTTTTTCTAACGTTGCCTGATTCAGTATAAACTTCAGCAATGGTAGTTTTGATAATTAAATTATCTGGATATTTTTCTGCGAGACCATTCAAAATTTCAATCGATTTAGAGAAATTAAGTTTCTTCATCTCGATTAATGCTCTGAAATACTTATCATCATCAGTGTCACCAATTTCTTTTTCAAAAGCACGAATTGAAAGGTTATCAGTCATGTGATACTTGACTCTATTTTTGATTAGTCTGAAATTAAAACTATCAATATTTCCATCTTGAGGGTTTTCCCTAGCTCTTTCCCTTGATTCAGTAATTCTTCTTGTGGTGACAGGGTGGGTTAATAAAAATTCAGGTGGAGTATCTCCTGATAGTCTTCTTAGTTCTTGCATGTTCTTAAACATTTCAGCCATTTCACTCGTGTCATAACCAGAATTTTGAAGTGTTGTGAATCCTTCTCGGTCTGCCTCAGTTTCATATAGACGTGAAAACCTTAATCTCTGAGAAGCAAGTAAACCTTGTGCTCCAATAACTGCAGCAGGTGCTTGGGCTGCTACAGCAACAACGATTGAAGCTAACACAGTTGCTAAACTGGCATTACTTCTATCGCTACTTTCTAAAATTTGACGTGCAAAATGTCTCTGGCTCAAGTGAGCTAACTCGTGAGCAATCACAGAAGCAAATTGTGCTTCATTATCAGCATATTTAAAAAGCCCAGCATTTACACCAATTATCCCTCCAGGAGCTGCAAACGCATTTAAGTTATTGTCTCTAATTAGGAGAACCTCAAAAGTCTTATTACTTACTTTGCTTTTTTCTCCAATCTTGTAAATAAAAAGTTCAGTCCACTCCTGTACAATGGGGTCATACAAAATATCAGTTTCTCTTTTTAAATCCCTAAGAAATTGTCTTCCTAGAATTTCTTCTTCTGTCTCAGAGACAGCCCCACTTAATCTGTCTCCAATTAAAGGCAGCTCAATGGTTTTGTCTTGAGAAAACAAGAGGAAGGCACAAATAAGTGCTAAAAAAGAAAAAGTATTTTTATTCATAAGAGTTAACTATAATTATTTGATAAGGTTTTTTTAATAAAATTCAAAAAATAATGAGATTAAATAATTTGCTTAAAAACCAACAATTGATGTTTTTAGCATCGGTTCTAGTTTTTGGTTTTTTTTCTTTATGGGTTTTAGGAGACCTAGCATCCCCAATATTAACAAGTATTGTTTTAGCATTTCTATTCAGACCTCTTCATGTGTATCTCTCTAAAATTGGAGTGCCAAAGAGAATTAGCATCATTGTGACGTTCTTAATAGCAATTACCCTAATTCTATTATTTTTTCTAATTTTTATACCCTTATTTGCTAATGAAGCTAATCGATACATAAGTGAGATACCTAATCTTGGGTTTATTACCGAACCATTACTTGCTTTTTTAAGCGAGGTTAATGCTCCAATAGAATCAATTGAAGGGGCCCAAAGCATCCTAGCAGACATTAGTGGGTTTGCAACTGATGCAGTTTCATTTGGCATATCAAGAGTACAAGATACCGCAAGCTTTTTGCTTGCCATCATTTTGGTTCCGATTTTTTTATTTTTTTGGTTATGGGATACTGATAGCTTATCTAAAGGTTTCTTAAATATCGTTCCAAAAAAGAGAAAATTCTTATCAAAAGTTTGGAATGAAACAAATTTAAATTTTCAAAATTATTTTAAGGCAAAATTTATTGAAGTATTTATTGTGGGTATTTTTGGTAGCTTAATGTTTTGGTTATTGGGTGTTAATAGCCCAGTGCTTCTTGGTGTTACGTTTGGCCTAAGCCAACTCATTCCATTTTTTGGCCCAGTATTCATGACCTTCCCAGTTTTAATAGTAAGCTTTGCTCAGTTTGGTTTAGATCCATATGTTCTATTTATATTATTTTGCTATGCAATGCTGCAAAACATAGATGGAAATATTTTCCTTCCATTTTTAATGTCTGGAGTGGTTAAGCTGCCGGCCGTGGTGGTTCTTCTTTCTGTATTTTTCTTCGGTGCGCTTTTTGGAATTTGGGGGGTATTCTTTGCTGTGCCTCTGGCAAGTTTTATAAAGTCACTTATGGATAATTGGAAACTAGCAGAATCTTAAAGAGCAGCGAGGGTGTCCAGCACTTCCTTTGCATGTCCCGGAACTTTAACTTTACGCCATTCCTTAATTAATGAGCCATCTGGCCCAATCAGGAATGTGCTTCTCTCAATGCCCATGTATTTTCTTCCATACATAGATTTTTCTTTCATCACATCGTAAGCCTTACACATTGTTTCGTCAGGATCTGAAATTAAATCAAAGTTTAGAGACTCTTTTTCAATAAAACTTGAGTGTGACTTAAGCGAATCTCTTGATACTCCAACTATTTCACAATTTAATTTTTGAAAATCTAACTTTAAGTCTCTAAAATCCTGGCTTTCAACAGTACATCCAGAAGTCTTATCCTTTGGATAAAAATAGATTACAAGGTACTTGCCTGCAAAATCATTCAGGGTAATTTTTTTATTATCACCAACTAAACCTAAAAAATTTGGAGCTTTTGATTTATTATTCATGATTAGATTATAGGAAAAAATACATTGAAAGGAAGTATTGTAGCAATAGTTACCCCAATGCTTGAAAATGGGGAAGTTGATTTTGACTCATTTAAAAAATTATTAAGTTTCCATGAGGAAAATAATACTGATGGAATAGTTTTGGTTGGAACAACTGGTGAATCTGCAACTTTATCAGCATATGAGAGAGAAGAGATTTTTAAATTTGCTGTTGCAGAGACAAAAATACCTTTGATGGCTGGAGTTGGCAGTTCATCCACTAAGGAAGCATGCAGACTTGTAGAGATGGCTGCAAAATCAGGGATTACAGAATGCCTTGCTGTGACACCATATTACAACAAACCTTCACAAACTGGCCTCGAACTGCATTTTAGTGAGTTAGCAAACACTCACGCAATGATTACGCTTTATAACGTTCCTGGTAGAACAGGAGTTGATCTGTTACCAGCAACAACAAAAAAATTAATTGAAAATGAAAATATTATTGGGATCAAGGAAGCTGTAAGTTCTATTGCAAGGCTTGAAGAATTGGCAGACCTAAAAAGGCTTAAGCCTAATTTTAATCTTCTTTCTGGTGATGATCCAACTTTTGTAGATTTTATGAAAATGAGTGCTGATGGAGTTATTTCAGTTGCAGCAAATGTTATCCCTAAGCAAATTAAAGAATTAAGTGATTTATGTCTCGATGGACAATACTCTGTTGCTCTAGACAAAAATCAAAGTTACACAAATTTATATGAACTATTATTCATTGAAGCTAGTCCAAGTCCATGTAAATTCCTACTTGAAAAAATGTCTCTACTAAAGAATAATCTTAGGTTACCATTACATCCTTTATCAGAGAGTTTTAGGAAAAAAGTTTATGAAGCGTTTATCAGTATTTAACATTGTTTTAATTGCACTTTTTATAATTGGGTGTTCATCTAACGAAAATACTATTGCCTACTGCCCAGAAGATGGATGTCTTCTAGAGAGAAATAATCCAAATGAACGTTTTTCCGAGACTGTCGAACAGCCAATTGAGAGTGATTTCGAAGCAATGAAAGCTTCAAATGACTTCCCTTACCCTTCTAAAGCAGAAACCTTTATAAGAGAAGGCGAAATACCAAGACCTAAGAAAATTTTCTCATCTCAGGGTTCTGAGAATGTAGAAGTTAGAAGACTAGGTGGAATATATTGGATCTACCTAGAAGCTTTGCCATCTAAATCTTGGCCTTTGATAAAAGATTATTTGGCATACAGAAATTACGAGTTAAGCAAAGAAGAGCCTTCACAAGGCAAAATTGAAGCAAAGAATGCTGATAATATGTTTGTAGAGCTAACTTTAGAACACGGTATTAAAAATAATAGCTCTGAAGTTTATTTGCTTGATGAGAGCAACCAAAGCAAAGCTCAAGAGCTCTTTGAAGATATGGCAGAATATTTGTCCATTAACCTTCCAGGTTATGAGGGAAATTCAATAGCTGCACAATCTTTAAATCTCAATAAGAAAGCTCGAATTGTTTATGTGCAAAAAGAAATAGGTATTGAATTTAAACTTCCATTTGATCGTACTTGGTCAGCCATTTCGCGAGCAATTGAAAAAACTGATTATGAAGTAGTGGATACAAATAGGGAGCTTAAATATATTCAAATTAAAGCAAAAAATTCAAATAGAAATTTCTTCCAGAATTTAATTAACCCAATAATTCAAGATGAAGCTGAAGCTGATTATGAATTGATTTTTTCAGATTCATCCGGTGATACATTGCTTGAATTTAAGAAATTATCACAAACAGGAGTTTCTGTTGACGAATTAGTTGATAATATAAACGAATCTTTATCATGATCGAAAAAAAAGAACTACTATCAGAGGGAAAAGCCAAGTCCCTTTACAGCACCAGCAATAATGGTGAGCTCTTAATGGTGTATAGAGACGATACATCAGCATTTGACGGAAAAAAAACCGAGGCTCTTAAAGGAAAAGGGGAAATTAATAACAGATTTAACGCTTTCATAATGAAATACCTTTCTGATAACGGAATCAACACACACTTTTTGAAAGAAACATCAAATAATGAAAGTCTTGTTAAAAGCTTAGACATGTTGCCAGTTGAGTGTGTGGTTAGAAACATTGCTACAGGCTCACTTTGCAGAAGGCTAGGAGTAGAACAGGGTTTGAAATTTGAAAATCCACTTTTCGAGTTCTTTCTAAAAAACGATGAATTGGGTGACCCATTAATTAACGACAACCACATCATTGCTTTTGATTGGGGCACACAAGAAGAAATCGATAAAATGAAAAAGTTGACTTTTAAAATCAATGAATTGCTATGCTCCTTATTTGATAATGCTGGATTAATACTAGTTGATTACAAAGTTGAATATGGTAGACATTCAGAAGGACTGATCCTTGGTGACGAGTTTACTCCAGATGGGTGCAGAATCTGGGATAAAGAGACAGGCGAGAGCTTAGACAAAGATAGATTCAGAAAAGATCTTGGCGATGTTGTTGAATCTTACCAAATAGTTGCTCATAAACTGGGTATTTCTATATAAATTTGGTTTAAAAAACCACATTGAACTATACTTATATATATCATGAAAGACTTAAAATATTTTGATTATGCATCTACAACTCCTGTTGACCCTAGAGTGGCTGATAAGATGTATGAGTGTTTAAAGCTTGATGGCAATTTTGGTAATCCAGCATCAAGATCACATGAATTTGGCTGGAAAGCTGAAGAAGCAGTAGAGAAAGCAAGAATGCAAGTTGCATCGTTGGTGAATGCAGACACAAGAGAGATAGTTTGGACTTCAGGAGCTACAGAATCCGATAATTTAGCAGTAAAAGGTGCAGCACGCTTCTACAAGGATAGAGGCAACCATATTATTACATCAAAAATAGAGCATAAAGCGGTTTTAGATCCATGTAGACAGTTAGAAAGAGAAGGGTTTGAAGTAACTTATCTAGACCCAAATGAAGATGGAGTTATAACTTTAGAGATGCTTAAAAAGCATATTAAAGATGAAACTATTCTTGTTTCTTTGATGCATATAAATAACGAATTGGGCTCAGTTACAGATATTGAGGAAATAGGTAATTTCACAAGAGAAAACAATATTATCTTTCATGTTGATGCAGCTCAAAGCACCGGAAAGGTAAATATAGATTTGTCTAACCTAAATGTTGATCTAATGTCTTTTTCAGGCCACAAAACATACGGCCCTAAAGGTGTAGGTGCTCTTTATGTGAGAAGAAAACCAAGAGTAAGGCTTGAAGCACTAATCCATGGCGGAGGTCATGAAAGGGGGTTTAGATCTGGAACGCTTGCAACACATCAGATTGTTGGAATGGGTGAAGCATTTAAAATAGCACAAGATGAAATGGAAAAAGACAATAAACATATTAAAAAACTTTCAGACATTTTTTATAAAGAGATATCTGAAATTGAGGAAATTTTCTTAAACGGAAATGAAAAAAACAAAGTGCCCAATATTACAAATGTTAGCTTTGCTTATATTGAGGGAGAGTCTTTGATAATGGCTCTTCAGGATGTAGCAGTTTCTTCTGGGTCAGCATGCACCTCAGCAAGTTTGGAGCCCTCATATGTATTAAGAGCACTTGGCAGACCGGACGAACTAGCGCATAGCTCAATAAGATTTTCATTTGGTCGTTTTACAACAGAAGAAGAGGTAAGATCTGTTGCCGAAACAACGAAAAAAGTAGTTGCTCAACTCAGAGAACTTTCCCCATTATGGGATATGTTTAAAGATGGAGTAGACCTTGAAAAAGTGGAGTGGATACCCCATTAAAGACTATGGCTTATTCAAGAAAAGTTATAAAAAAATTTCAGGACACTTTAAATAATCCTGTAGCTCATAACGTAGGCCGCTTAGACCCAAATGCAAAGAATGTAGGCACAGGTATGGTTGGTGCCCCTGCATGCGGTGATGTAATGAGACTTCAGATAGAAGTTGATGATGATAACATTATTACAGACTGCAAATTTAAAACTTATGGATGTGGGTCTGCAATTGCATCAAGCTTACAGATGATAGAGATGCTGAAAGGCAAAACTCTTGAAGAAGCAAAAGAAATTAAAGACAGAGAAATAGCAGATCTGCTCGAGCTTCCTCCAATTAAAATCCATTGTAGTGTTTTAGCAGAAGACAGCATTAAGAGAGCAATAGCGGATTATGAATCCAAAAAAACACAAGCCTGATTTAATTAATTTTACTACAAAAGCTCTTGCGCATTTCAAACATAAGGTTTCGTTGCAAGGCAAAGAAAACAAAGTCAGACTTGGCGTTAAAAAAATGGGTTGCAACGGCTATTCTTACTACTTCGAGTTTACCAACAGACTAAATAAATCTGATCATAAAGTAGAGATAGACGGCATTGAATTTTATATTCCCTCAGATTCAGTAGAGATAATCAAAGGCAGTCAAGTAGATTTCACTATTGAAGGCTTAAACCAGGGTGTTAAATTTTTAAATCCAAATGCAAGCGCGGTTTGCGGGTGTGGGGAAAGTTTTACAGTAAATGATTTAAATGAGGAAATCCTAGAGGATGCAAAAAAAAAAGATAAAAGTACTGCCTCATGAAGTTATATGCCCTGATGGCATGATGATAGAGGCAAACCCAAATGAATCTATCCTTAATGCTTGTCTGCGAAATGGTTTAAAGATTGAACATGCATGCGAAAAAGCATGTGCGTGCACTACTTGCCACGTTATTATCAAAGAAGGTTTTAATGATCTGGATGAAGCTTCTGATGAAGAGGAAGATCTCCTAGACAAAGCATGGGGCCTTCAATCGACATCTAGATTAAGTTGCCAAGCTTACCCAAAATCAGAACTCACAGTTGTAGAGATACCTAAATATACAATTAACCAAGTTTCTGAGTTAACATAACATGCTTAAATGGGTAGACACTCTAGATATTGCTATAGAGCTCTATGAAAAACATCCGGATATTGATCCTCAATGGATTAGTTTTGTTGATCTTAGAAGCTTGGTAATGTCTTTAGAAGATTTTGATGATGACCCAGATCGATGCAACGAAAAAATATTAGAATCAATCCAATATAATTGGATAAAGGAGAAAGAATAATGGAAAAAACACTATCAATTGTGAAGCCTGATGCGGTTTCAAAAAATGTAATTGGAAAAATATTAGACCGTTTTGAATCAGCAGGTTTAAAAATTATTGCTGCAAAAATGATTCATCTAGGTGATGAAAAGGCTAAAGGGTTTTATGCAGAACATGAGGGCAGACCATTTTTTGATGCTTTAGTTGAGTTCATGACTTCTGGACCAATTGTTGTGCAAGTCTTAGCTGGCGAGAATGCTATTACAAAAAATAGAGAGCTTATGGGTGACACTAATCCAGAGACAGCAAATCCTGGCACAATCAGATCTGACTTTGCTAAAACTATTGATGCAAATGCTGTCCATGGATCAGATTCTCCAGAAAGTGCGGCTAGAGAAATAGCATACTTTTTTGATGATTCAGAAATTTTTGGTTAAAAGTTAATGTGGAACCTCTAATTCCAAAAAGAAAAAAAACAAAAAAAATCTGGGTTGGTGAAGTTGCTGTAGGTGGCGATGCTCCAATTTCTGTGCAATCAATGACCAACACAGAAACAACAGATGTTGAAGCAACAGTAAAACAGATTAATGATCTTGAAGAAGCTGGTGCTGATATTGTTAGGGTTTCTGTTCCCTCTTTGGAAGCTGCTGAAGCGTTTAAAAATATCAAACAGCTAACTAATGTTCCTTTAGTATCTGATATTCATTTTGATCACAAGATTGCACTAAAAGTTATGGAATACGGAGTTGATTGTGTTCGCATTAACCCAGGAAACATTGGGTCTGAGAAGAAAATTAAAGAAGTCATTGATGTTGCTAAAGACAAAAATATCCCTCTAAGAGTAGGGGTCAATGCGGGCTCACTGGAAAAAGATCTTCAACTAAAGTATGGCGAACCAAACTCGGATGCATTGGTTGAATCAGCAATGCGACATGTCAAAATTTTAGAAAAGTTTAACTACGATAATTTTAAGCTCAGTATTAAATCTTCAGATATTTATATGGCTGTTGAGAGTTATCAAAAAATATCAGATTTAATTGATCAACCACTTCATCTTGGAATTACAGAATCTGGGTCTCTAAAAACTGGCACAGTTAAATCTTCTATTGGACTAGGAATATTATTGATGCAAGGAATAGGAGATACTATTCGCATTTCTTTGGCCTCTGATCCTGTTGACGAAGTCAAGGTTGGTTGGGAGATGTTAAAGTCCTTGAAACTTAGATCAAGAGGTGTAAAAATTGTCGCCTGTCCAAGTTGCTCAAGGCAGAATTTCCAAGTAATTAAAACTGTTAATAAATTGGAAACGGAACTTTCTGAAATTAAAGAAGAAGTCACTCTTG
Organism: Gammaproteobacteria bacterium; assembly: GCA_042090165.1. GTDB lineage: Bacteria > Pseudomonadota > Gammaproteobacteria > Magnimaribacterales > TMED112 > TMED112. Next base: position 31,220 of record JBELJV010000002.1, on the reverse strand, counting down.
CTGTTATAGGTTGTTATGTAAATGGCCCTGGTGAATCAAAAGCAGCAGATGTTGGAGTGACAGGTGCATCACCTCAACATTTAATCTATTTAAAAGGAAAGCCAGCATATAAAGTAGATACAGAAGATTTGGAAAAGTCCCTTGTAAAAGAGGTAATGAAAATTGCAGAGCAAAAAAGTAATACAATATTAAAACAATGAAAGATTTAAAAACAATAAGGGGAATGCCTGATTTATATGCAGAAGAAATGAATAGAATTTCTTTGGTTGAAGACGTGTGTGCAGAAATCTTCAAATCATTTAATTTCCAAGAATTTAGAACACCAATTTTAGAAAATAAGTCATTATTCGAAAGATCAGTTGGCGATACATCAGATATTATTCAAAAAGAAGTCTATGAATTTGAGGATAGAAAAGGGGACTTATTGTGCTTAAGGCCGGAAGGGACAGCAGGTATTGTAAGGGCACTTGTTACAAATGGCTTAGATAATGATGAAATAAAAAAGTATTTTTACATAGGTCCTATGTTCAGATATGAAAGGCCACAAAAAGGGAGAAAAAGACAATTTTATCAAGCTGGTGCTGAATTAATTGGAGATCCAAGTTCGAATGCTGATATTGAAGTAATTCAGGTTGCTAACCTCATTCTTGAAAAACTCAATGTTAAAGCTGAACTTCAAATTAACTACATTGGTTGCGCAGATACATTAGAAAAATATAGAGAATACCTCCGCAACTTCTTAAAAGACTTTAAAGACACAGTTGATGAAAAGCTTTATTTCAGATTGCAAAGAAACCCAATCAGAGCATTAGACTCTAAGGATGAAAACATTAAGAAGATTCTTAAAGACGTCAAAAAGATTAAAGAGTTTTTTAACAATGAGCAAAAAGAGAAATTTCAAGATATCCAAAAAAAGCTTTTAGATGCAGGTGTTGATTTTAAAATTAATGAAAATCTTGTAAGAGGTCTTGATTACTACACAGGAACAGTTTTTGAGTACATTTCTAGCGAGCTTGGTGCACAAAATGCAATTTTAGGTGGCGGTAGATACGATGACTTAATAGGAAATTTAGGCGGGAAGAAACTACCAGCTACAGGATTTGCGCTTGGCATTGATAGGCTATCAGAATTAATTAATGAACCCAAACCATCTGGAGGCATTTTTATTGGTAGTCTGGATGCAGAGTCAAAAAGTTTTGCACAAAAAATTGCTTACCAGCTCAGAAAAAATTCAAGCCACTTAAAAATTGAAACTTATCTTGGAAATGCAAATCTTTCAAAACAAATGAAAAAAGCTGATTCCCAAAGCTTTAAATTTGTTATGATAGTCGGCCAAGAGGAACAAAAAAACCTTAAGTTCAAATTAAAAGATTTGGAATTAAATAAAAGTTTTGAGTTAAGCGAAAAAGAATTATTGGAGTACTTTAGTGGTTGATCA
>JBELJV010000002.1:22362-29682 GCA_042090165.1 Gammaproteobacteria bacterium | reverse complement strand
TAAAAGTTTTGAGTTAAGCGAAAAAGAATTATTGGAGTACTTTAGTGGTTGATCAGATCTTAAATTTTATTAAGAATAAATATTTCATTGGGTCAGTTGCAGCTGTTTTTATGGTTTATGCAGCCCTATCTTTCAATCAATATCTTTCAGAGGAGCAGAATAAGAAGGATTTTAAAAGGTTCATTAGTGTTAATGAGAAGTTAGCTAATACTGAACTTAGTGCTGAATCATTATTAAGCAATTCAGACCTGAATTTTAATGAAGTTGGTTACGAAATTATTGTTAAAACAGTTATTGCAAAAAAAGCTATAGATGAGGGTAACCTAACGCTGGGTGCAACCTTGTTTGAAGATGCATATTCAAAAACAAAAGAAAGCAACATGAATTTCCAAACCAAGAACATCATTTTGGAACAATTTAGGGAAAATATTGTCAGAATTTATATGGAAATTGACGATTATGAAAACGGTGCCAAATTTCTTGAGATGGGAAATAATAGAGATGCATCATTCTATGAATTGGCAGGAGATTTTTATAAGTATTTTGGTGAAAATGAGCTTGCAAATGAAAATTACGATCTTGCAATATCAGCAGTTACTGACGAAACACAAAAAAATTTAATTAATTTAAAAAGACCTAGATAATGAAAAATACTCTTAAATTATTATCAACCATTTTTTTGACTGGTTGTCAGACTCTTGGTTTGATCAATGAAGACCCAAGAGCACCAACGGCTCTGAATGGTGATTATGATGAGTTTGCATCACAAGCTTGGTCACGAGAAGTTGCAACTCCGATAATTTCGTATCAATTTTTTGGTGACAACATTCAGCCTAGCAAGTTCTTTGACATAAGTGGGAGTGGAATTTATATGGTAGGTGATAAAGCAGTTGAGATTATAAATATTGACTCAGGTGATCTGATGACATCATTAAATATCGAAAATGAAAAGGTTATGTCAGGAGTCACTGCGGCTTATAACACATACTTCTACACAGATATGGAAGGCAAGCTATATCTACATAATTTAAACAATGGTGACCTAAAGTGGAAAAATGATTTAAAAGATTTAGTAATCTCCAAGGCATTGATAACACCTTTACACGTTTATGTTCAAACATCTTCTGATGTTCTTTATGCTTTTGATTTTCAAACTGGAGAGATTGCTTGGTCTAAAAATGCTCAAGCACCATTGCTTTCGATTAGAGGGACATCAAATCCAGTTTTTTACGAAGGCTTAATATTTGCAACTTTTTCAAATGGCAGGCTTGCTGCTATTCGAGCTGCAGACGGTATTCAGCTATGGGAAAAACCAATTTCTAGAATTAAGGGCTCCACAGAACTAGAAAAACTTATGGATGCAGATAGTCCAGCAGTTGCTTTTGATGAATTTGTATATGCTGCTAATTACAATGGATCTTTGACAAGGTTCAACATCAGAGGTGGAGAAAAATTATTCTCTGTAGATTTATCTACCACAAAACCAATTAAACAATTTAGAGATATGATCCTTGCTGTAAATGTTGACGATGAGATTATCGCATTTGATGCGCTAAACGGCACAGAGAAATGGAGAAATTCAAGTTTTAAATTCCGAAAGTTATCTGAATTAATTTTTATGGGCAATAATATTTATTTTGGTGATCTAGAAGGCTACCTTCACAAATTAAATGCACAAACTGGTGAGATAATTGGACAACAAGCAACAGAACTAGAGGAAATCGTACAGATAGAAGCTAGATCAGGAAGGCTAATAGCCCAAGATTCAAGTGGCTCTCTGTCAGCGTTTGATTTAAATTAAATGAATGAAACAGTTTCCCTTGTTGGCAGAACGAATGTCGGCAAATCATCACTATTCAATAAACTTATAAAATCTAAATCAGCTATTGTTTCTAATCATGAAGGCTTAACCAGAGATATAAAAGTTGCAGAACTAAAATATTTAAATAAAGCCGTAAATTTAGTAGATACTGGTGGATTCTTTACCTCAAAAGATGATGATTTTGAAGACTTAATCATTGCTAAAGCATACGAGGCAATAGAGCAATCAGACAAAGTTATTTTTGTGGTAGATAAAAAATTTGGTTTATCTCCATATGACAAAGCAATAGCAAATATTGTCAGAAAAAGTGGCAAAAGAAGCTTGTTGGTAATAAATAAAATTGATGTTAAGACTGATGAAGGAATAGAAATATTTTATGAGCTTGGGTTTGATGATTTTGTGAGCGTTAGTGCTGAGCATAATCTCAATATTGATAATCTGGTTGATAAAATATTTGAGGATATCAAAGAAGATAAAAAAGATGATGTCCTTAATATTCCAAGAATCTCAATTATTGGAAAACCAAATGTTGGTAAATCTTCATCAATAAATACAATTCTTAAAGAAGACAAAATGATTGTTTCTGATATCCCTGGAACAACAATTGATTCTGTTGATACAAGAGTTGAATTTAAAGGAAAAGAGTATATTTTTGCTGATACTGCCGGCATCAGAAGAAAAAATAAAACTACTGAAAAAGAAGAAAAATTTTCAGTGATAAAGTCTTTAAATGCAGTTCAAGAAGCTAACTTATGTTTAATTTTTCAAGATGCGAGTGATTGTCTTAAAGAACAAGACCTTAAAATTGTTGAAAGGGCGAAAGATATTGGCAAAGCAATCATTGTTGTAATAAACAAAACAGATTTACTGAATAGAGAAGAGCTATATGAGCTCAAAAAAAATATTAGCAACGAGCCTGCACTGAATGGTCTTCCATGTTGCTTCATCTCAGCAATAGAAAATAAAGGATTCAGATCCCTGTTTGATCAAATATATAGAGTGCTGCAAAATGCAAATACTAACATTTCTACAAATAAATTAAACAAGATTCTCTCTCAGGCAAAAGAAGCAAAATCAATACCTTATAAAGGGAAATTTAAGCCAAAGATAAGATATATCCATCAAGGAGGGAAGAATCCACATATTCTTACTCTTCATGGCAATTCTCTAGAAAAACTTGAAGGCAGTTACCAAAGATTTTTGAACAATTTTTTTCATAAAAGGTTAAATCTATCTGGCATCACCATTAAACTTAAATTTATCAACTCGAAAAACCCTTATAATTGAACTCACAAAAGCATTTTTCCCTTCTATATATTCTATAATATGCGTGGATATGAATAGGCGCCCAACATTTATTAATCTTTTCTTAATCAGGTTGCCTATTACTGCCATTTCATCAATAAGTCATAGGGTTTCAGGTATTGTTAACTTCTTTATTGCAATTCCAACATTTGTTCTAATTTTTTTAACAGATTACTTGTTAACACCTAATCTTGAATGGGACCTTAACAAATATAATTTTGAAGTTAAGCTCTTAGTTTCAATCTCATTAATATCTCTTAGCTACCATATTTTTGCAGGACTAAGGCATTTAATTGCTGACTTTACTAGTTATGGTCATGAGCTTAATGAGGCAGCAAATTCCGCAAAATTTATATTTGGCCTTACTTCGATATCAGCTGTAATTTTGCTTTTGGAGATTTGGTGATGGGAACATTTTATTGGTATCTGCAAAGAGCTACAGCAATGATTCTTTTAGCTTATGTTGTTTTTATAAGTTTTTCATATCTTATTAAACCCTGGGGGATAGATGCTTCAGTTTGGCATAATGACATCACTTCGATTGTAATGAAGATCTTCACATTTTTATTTGTCGTCTCAATGATTATTCATAGTATTCAGGGTCTAAAGGCTGTGGAAGATGATTATTTCTCTGAGAGAACATTAGGTATGTTTGTTTCTGGACTTGGCAGTTATGCAAAAATATTTAGGTTTATATACAGAGCCTTCATTGTATTAGTTATTTTAATCATTAGTTATATAGTGGTATTCAATTATTTAATGGGAATGTAAATGGAAATTAATGGGCTAAATATTACAGAAAAAGAATTCGATGTAGTAATCGTTGGTGGTGGTGGTTCTGGTTTGAGGGCATCTTTAGAAATTGCCAAATCAGGTCTAAAAGTTGCAGTAGTAAGTAAAGTATTTCCAACACGCTCACATACAGTTGCCGCTCAAGGCGGAATCACTTGTGCAATTGCAAGTGCTGATCCAAATGATGACTGGAGATGGCACATGTTTGATACAGTGAAAGGTTCAGACTACATTGGAGATCAAGATGCAATTGAATACATGTGTTCAGAAGGACCTGATGCTGTCTTTGAACTTGAGCATATGGGCCTTCCTTTCTCCAGGTTTGATAATGGCAGAATATATCAAAGACCTTTTGGAGGACAATCAAAAGAATTTGGTGAAGGTGGTCAGGCAGCAAGAACATGCGCAGCTGCAGACAGAACAGGACATGCACTTTTACACACACTTTATCAGGCAAACCTCAAGGCGGGGACAGAGTTTTTTAATGAATGGTTTGCAGTTGATCTGATCAAAAATAATTCTGGTGAAATATCAGGTGTCAGTTGTTTTGATATGGAGACAGGAGAAGTTTCTGCAATTAAAACTTTAGCAGTAGTTTTAGCAACTGGAGGAGCTGGTCAGGTTTATGAGCAAAACACTACTTCTTTAATTTGTACTGGCGATGGCTTGGGCATGGTTTTGAGACAAGATTTACCACTTCAAGACATGGAGATGTGGCAATTTCACCCCACAGGTCTTTATGGAAATGGTTCTCTGATGACTGAGGGTTGTCGAGGCGAAGGAGGTTACCTAATTAACTCAGAAGGGGAACGATTCATGCCTAATTATGCACCAAAAGCAAAAGATCTTGCTTCAAGAGATGTTGTTTCTAGATGTATCGTTCAGGAAATATTAGCTGGAAGAGGTTGTGGAGATAATAAAGACCACGTTCTCTTAAAAATAGATCATCTAGGTTCTGATAACATTATGAAGAAGCTTCCAGAAATTAGAGAAATATCAATGACATTTGCAAATGTCGATCCAATTAAGGCTCCAATTCCAGTAGTTCCTACATGTCACTATATGATGGGTGGGATTCCAACAAATATTCATGGTCAAGTAATCACAAAAAACAATCAGGGCGAGGATGAGATAGTTAATGGGCTGTATTCAATTGGTGAAGCAGCAAATGTTTCTGTTCATGGAGCAAACAGGCTTGGTGGCAATTCTCTTCTTGATTTGGTGGTATTTGGAAGAGCAGCAGGTCGTCATATTAATAACGATGTTTCAAAATCATCTCAAAGCTCGTTAAGTAAAGAAAATGTTGAGCAATCAATTATGCCTCTAGTTAAATTGCAGGAGACAAAAGCAGGCGAATCAGTCTTTCCTCTCAAGACAGAAATGCAGAATATTATGCAATCATATTTTGGTGTTTACAGAAATGAGAGCTTAATGAAGGAAGGCATTGAAAAATTAAAGTCTGTTACAGAAAAAACTAAAAAAATTCATTTAGGAGATAAATCAAATCAGTTTAATGCTGAAAGGGTTGAGATACTCGAATATTTAAATCTTCTGGATATTGCAAATTCTACAGCATATTCAGCACTTGAAAGAAAAGAAAGCAGAGGAGCCCATGCGAGAGAAGATTATCCTGAAAGAGATGACGAAAATTGGCTTTGCCATTCTCTTTATTTCAAAAATAATGATGAGGTAAAAAAAAGAAAAGTGAATTTGTCACCAAAATCTGTTGATGCATTTAAACCAAAAGCAAGGGTTTATTAATGAGTAAATTTTTGGAGTTAAGCTTATATCGATTTAATCCAGAAAAAGATCAAAGACCATATATGGCAGACTACAAAATTGAATATAGTTCAAGTGGGAATATGATGGTTATTGATGCTATCAGAAAAGCGCAAGAGAAGGATTCAACTGTTACTTTTAGACGCTCGTGTGCTCAAGGTGTTTGTGGTTCCGACGGTGTCAATATGAATGGCCAAAATGGCCTAGCATGCATTACTCCGGTGTCCGAAGTTGCCAAAGGAAATAAGCTTGAGGTAAGGCCTTTACCAGGTCTTCCTGTAATAAAAGATCTTATTGTAGATATGAAACCATTTTACGATCAATACGAAAAGGTTAAGCCCTTTCTTGATAACGATGATGAAATAGCTACTGGTCATGAGAGATTGCAGAGCCCAAGCGACCGAGAAAAGCTTGATGGTTTGTATGAGTGTGTATTGTGTGCTTGTTGCTCAACTAGTTGTCCTTCTTTTTGGTGGAATCCAGAAAAATTTGTAGGGCCTGCAGCTTTACTGCAAGCATATAGATTTATTGCAGATACAAGAGACAAGCAAAAGACTGCTAGATTGAAAAAATTAAATGATGCATTCAGCGTGTATAGGTGTCATGGGATCATGAATTGCACATCCGTATGTCCTAAAGGGCTAAATCCATCAAAAGCAATCAATGAGATTAAGAAGGAGTTAAGAAAAATAGGATAGTGTCAAAGTCATTAGAGGAGAGATTTTTAGACAGCTTCAAAAACGGTGGTAATTCTGAATATCTAGAGATTCTTTACGAAGATTATCTAAAAAATCCTAATTCACTTCCTTCTGAATGGAAGAAATATTTTGATTCAATTCAAAATGGCCAAATTGACGTAAGTCATAAATCAATCGAAGAGCAATTCAAAAATAAAAAATTTCCTACAGAAATAAAAGTTGAAATTTCAGAGAACTCCAAAGCATCAGATGTTCAGAACTTGATCAATGCTTATAGGAGAAGAGGGCATCAGGTAGCAGATATAGATCCTCTTGGACTAAGGTTAAAAAAAGAAGTTCCAGACCTTGAGCTTGGCTTTCACAACTTATCTGAAAATGATCTTGAATCATCATTCTCAATTTCAAACTTTCAAAACTCAAAAGAACTTTCTTTAAAAGAAATCATTAGTTCACTTACACAAACCTATACCGCAAGTTTAGGATATGAGTTTATGCATATAATGGATAGCCGTATTAGAAGATGGTTTTTAGAGAAGATTGAAGGAAAACCAACTCCCTACTCTTTTAACAGTGATGAGCAAGAACACATTTTAAAAAGACTGGTTGATTCGGAAGGGCTTGAGAAATTTTTAGCATCAAAATATCCAGGCGCAAAGAGGTTTGGTCTTGAAGGAGGTGAATCTTTGGTTCCTCTGCTTGATACATTAATTGAAGACTTTGGGTCAAAAGGAGTAAAGGAATTAGTGCTTGGTATGTCTCACAGAGGCCGTTTAAATGTTCTCATAAATGTAATGGGTAAAAAACCAAGTGAACTATTTAATGAATTTGCTGAAGATTTTGAGAGAGATGACGCAAAAACAGGTGATGTGAAATATCATTTGGGTTTTTCATCAAATATTCTAACAAGTGGTGGTGAAGTCCACC
>JBELJV010000002.1:15426-22262 GCA_042090165.1 Gammaproteobacteria bacterium | reverse complement strand
AAATATCATTTGGGTTTTTCATCAAATATTCTAACAAGTGGTGGTGAAGTCCACCTTGCTTTAGGCTCAAATCCATCTCACTTGGAAATTGTAAACCCTGTAATTCTTGGATCAGTAAAAGCAAGACAGGACAGAAGGCTAGACAGCACAAAGGATATGGTAGTTCCTATTTTAATGCACGGGGATGCATCATTCTCAGCTCAAGGTGTTGTGATGGAGATTTTACAATTATCACAAACTAGAGCCTATGGAGTTGGAGGGACTGTTCATATCGTTGTAAACAACCAAATAGGTTTTACAACAAGCTTAAAAGAGGATGCAAGATCTACTGAATATTGCACTGATGTAGCGAAAATGATTGATGCTCCAATAATTCATGTTAATGGTGATGATCCTGAAGCTAGTGTAATGGCTGCAAAGTTAGCTGTTGATTTTAGAGATACGTTCAAGAGAGATATTATTGTCGACTTTGTTTGCTACAGAAGAAGAGGGCACAACGAAACTGATGAGCCTTTTGCCACTCAACCAATGATGTACAAAGAAATAACTTCTAAAAATACTGTTACTGAACTCTATCTATCCGATCTTTTAAATAGTGATTCAGAGATAAATGAAAAATATGAAGTCTTTAAATCAAATTATAGGAAAAGCATGGAAAAGGGTGAAATGGTTGCAGAATCTATGGCAAGTGACCCAGACCACTCATTGCATTTTGACTGGTCTCCATATATTAAACCTGATTTAAAAAAATCTTACCCCACCAATGTATCACTACAACATCTCAAGGAAAGTATGGCGCCAGGTTTTGATTTTGATGAAGGTACAAACGTTCAAAAGCAAGTTGCAAAACTTTACGATGACCGAAAGGAGATGTTAGAAGGAAAAATTCCAATGAATTGGGGTTTTGCTGAAATGGCAGCTTATGCAACTTTGCTAAAGGAGAATTACCCGGTTCGAATTACTGGCCAAGACTCACGAAGAGGTACATTTTCTCACCGACATCTTGTTATAAAAGATCAGCTTACTGGTGTTGGCCATGTTCCGCTGGCAAAACTAAATAATGGAAATAAGAAATTTGAAATTTATGACTCTCTTTTATCTGAAGAAGCTGTTTTAGGTTTTGAGTATGGCTATGCATCAACTTGGCCCGAAGGGTTAGTGATCTGGGAAGCTCAGTTTGGCGACTTTGTAAATGTTGCACAGGTTGTAATAGATCAATTCATTGTTAGTGCACAAACAAAATGGGATAGGCTTTCTGGTTTAACCATGTTCTTGCCACATGGTTATGAAGGCCAAGGTCCAGAGCACAGTAGTTGTAGGCTTGAAAGATTTTTACAATTATGTGCTCATGAAAATATTCAAGTTTGTGTTCCAACCTTACCATCACAAATTTTCCATTTGCTCAGAAGACAAGCAATCAAACCATTACGCAGACCATTGGTTGTTTTGACCCCAAAAAGTTTACTCAGAAATCCTATGGCAACATCAGAACTATCAGATTTAACCAATGGTACTTTTAAAAATATAATCATTGATCAAAGCAAAAATGCACCTAGAAAAATAATTCTATGTGCAGGAAAGATTTATTTTGATCTTCTTAAACACAAAGAAGACAAGAAGATAAAGAATATGGAAATAGTAAGGATTGAGCAGTTATACCCATTTCCCGATAGCGAGCTAATTTCCTACACCAAAATTGTGAAGTCTAAAAACTTTGTGTGGGTTCAAGAGGAACCAGAAAATATGGGTGCTTGGTTAATGATTAGACATAGGCTTGAAAAAGTACTGAACGAAACGAAAAAGGGTTTTAAACTAAGCATAATAGCAAGAGATGCCTCTGCTTCACCAGCAGGTGGTTATCAAAAATACCACATTAAACGACAAAAAGAGATAGTGGCAAAGGCATTAGAGTTATAAAATATTCAGAATGGCAGAAGACATAAAATCACCTCAATTCCCTGAATCAATCTTTGAAGGTACTTTATCTAATTGGTTAAAAAAAACAGGCGATGCTATCAAGCAGGATGAAGTTTTAGCTGAGATTGAAACTGATAAGGTTGTAATTGAAGTAACAGCAGCATCCGATGGTGTAATGGGGGAAATAATAGTTTCTGAGGGTGAAACAATTGAGAGTTCCCAGCTAATTGGTAATTACACAAAAGGTGCAACAACAGCTAAAGAAACGCCTAAAGCTGAAATTAAAGAAGAAAAAAAGTTAGCAGCATCTGCACCAAAAAAAACACCCAAACCTAAAAAAGAGACAACACCAAAACAAGTTGAGACTAAAGCTGATACAAAAACGCATGACAATGAAAATTTCAGAATGGGCCCTGCTGCAAAAAAATTGTTAAATGAAAAGAATTTAGAAATTAGTAGCTTAAAACCCTCTACAAAAAAAGGTGTTGTAACAAAAGAAGATGTAATTAAAGCATCTGAACCAGCAAAACAAAAAGAGGATACAGCCCAAACAGAAATATTAGGATCATCTAAAAGAGTTCCAATGACCAGATTAAGATCTGTTGTTGCTAAAAGGCTTCTTGAATCTCAATCACAAACTGCGTCACTTACAACATTTAATGAAGTGGATTTATTTGAAGTAAAAAAACTTAGAGAAAAATATAGAGATAGTTTTGAAGAAAAATTTGGAGTTAAGCTAGGTTTTATGGGGATGTTCATGAAAGCTTCTAGTATTGCTTTGCAAGAAATGCCAATAGTCAATGCTTCAATAGATGGAGATGATATTGTTTATCATGGTCATCAGGATATTGGTGTAGCTGTTTCTTCTGAAAGAGGTCTTGTTGTGCCAGTTGTTAGAAATGTTAGCGATCTTTCTATATCGCAGATAGAAATAGCTATCAGAGACTTCTCTATTAAAGCACGAGAGGGAAAACTTGGGATGGAAGATATCACAGGAGGCACTTTTACCATATCTAATGGTGGTGTCTTTGGTTCATTATTATCGACACCAATTTTAAATCCTCCTCAATCTGCAATATTAGGCATGCATAAGATTCAGGACAGACCAATGGTAGTCGATGGAAAAATAGAGATTAGACCAATGATGTATCTTGCATTAACATATGATCACAGATTATTGGATGGCAAGGATGCGGTATCCTTTTTAGTCAAGATTAAAGAGTCTCTTGAAGCACCAGAGTCAATGATATTAGGAGTTTAAATGGAATATGATGTAGTAGTAATTGGTGGAGGTCCTGGTGGATATGTGGCAGCTATCAAAGCATCTCAATTAGGTCTTAAAACAGCATGTGTTGAGTTTGATGAAGATGAATCAGGAAAGCAAAAGCTTGGAGGCACATGTCTTAATGTTGGCTGCATACCATCTAAATCGCTTCTAGACTCTTCCTATAAATTCCAACAAATCTCTGAAAGTTTTGAAGAACACGGCATCTCAGTTACAAAACCAAAATATGATCTATCAACAATGATGGAAAGAAAAAATGGAATTGTTAAAAAACTAACCTCTGGTGTTTCACAGCTCCTAAAACACAATAAGGTTGATGCTTTTCATGGTAAAGGTAAATTAATTAGTCCAACTGAAGTTGAAATCACAGATACAAAAGGCAAAAAAACGTCTGTAACAGCAAAGAATATTGTGCTGGCTACTGGTTCAAGACCAGTTAACATTCCTTCTGTGCCATGGAATGGAACAACAATTGTCGGTAGTGCAGGTGCACTTGAGTTTTCAGAAACACCAAAAAAGTTAGCAATAATTGGTGCTGGTGTAATTGGTTTAGAGCTTGGCAGTGTTTGGTCAAGATTAGGATCAGAAGTTGAAATATTTGAAGCAGAAAAAACCTTGCTACCAATGCTTGATGCTGACATGTCCAAAGCTATTGAGCGTGAATTCAGATCTCAAAATTTAGATATCAAGCTTGGATGTATGGTTCAGGGTTCAAAAAAATCACGCAAAGGTGTATCTCTAGAAGTAGAAATTGACGGTAAGTTAGAAACAAAAGAATATGATAAGGTCATCGTCGCTGTTGGACGAAGACCCTTCACTGAAAACCTTTTAGCTAAGAGCTGTGGTCTTGAAACTGATGAAAAAGGTTTCATAGATGTGGATGAATTCTGTAAAACCAAACTCGATAATGTTTATGCTATTGGAGATATAGTGAGAGGGCCAATGCTTGCACATAAAGCTATGGAAGAAGGGGTTATGGCTGCTGAGCGAATTGCAAATAAAAAGATGGAAGTAAATTACGACTTAGTGCCTAGTGTAATTTATACACACCCTGAAATCGCTTGGGTTGGAAAAACTGAAAAACAACTAAAAGAAGAAGGTGTTGAGTATAAAAAAGGTAGTTTTCCTTTTGCTGCAAGTGGCAGAGCTTTAGCATCAGGTGATTCCGTGGGATCAGTTAAGGTAGTTGCTGACAAAGAGACAGATCAAGTTCTGGGCGTTCAAGTTTTTGGAAATGGGGCTTCTGAAATTCTTCAGCAAGGTCTTATTGGTATGGAGTTTTCAGCAAGTTCAGAAGATTTTGGTCTAACAATGTTTAGTCATCCTACTGTTTCAGAGGCTCTTCATGAAGCTGCTTTAGCAGTGAACAAACAAGCAATTCATATAGGTAATTAATGAATTTACACGAGTATCAAGCGAAAGAAATTTTCGAAAGTTACGGGTTACCCGTTTCAAAAAGAAGTCTAATAAAATCAGAATCAGAAATTGATGATGCTATCAATCAAATTGATTTTTCTAATGGATGTGTAGCAAAAGTGCAGGCACACACTGGTGGTAGAGGAAAAGTTGGAGGAGTAAAGCTTTGCAAAAAGAAGGGAGATATCGAAGCATTTGTTAATCAATGGCTTGGAAAAAACATCATTACTATCCAAACAGATGAGCTTGGCTTGCCAGTTCAAATAATATCATTGGAAGAACTTACCGACATTGAGAAAGAACTTTACATGAGTTTTGTTGTTGATCGTGACGAAAAATGCGTATCAATGATTGTTTCTGAAGCTGGCGGCATGAATATCGAAGAGGTAGCAGAGAAAACACCTGAAAAAATTCTAAAGGGTAAATTAAACCATGAATATATTATCGAGGATCAAGATATTATTAAGCTATCAAACAGTTTAGGTTTCAATCAAGCTCAACATGAACAATTTAAAAACATTGTAGATGGATGCTCAAAACTATTTAAAGATTTAGATCTCAGTTTATTGGAAATAAACCCTTTAGTAGTTAAGGTCGATGGGAATCTTCATTGTTTAGACGCAAAGATCAATATTGATGAAAATGCTCTGTACAGACAAACTGAGCTTGAAGCCATGAGAGATGCTTCACAGGAAGATGAACGAGAATATGAAGCAAAATTAAATGATTTGAGCTATGTTTCATTAGATGGAAATATAGGTTGCATGGTGAACGGCGCAGGTCTCGCAATGGGTACTATGGATACGATTAAACTATATAAAGGTGAACCAGCAAATTTTCTAGATGTTGGGGGAACGGCAACAAAAGAGAGAGTTTCGGCCGCTTTCAAATTGATTCTTTCTGATGCTAATGTAAAAGGAATCTTAGTTAATATCTTTGGAGGAATAGTTCGTTGCGATCTTATTGCTCAAGGGATAATCGATGCAATTAAAGAAATAAGTGTTGAGGTGCCGATAGTTGTTCGTCTTCAAGGGAATATGTCTGAAGAGGGCAAGCTTTTATTAAATGACTCAGGCATGAATGTTATTGGTGAGGACTCTCTGCAAGAAGCTTCAAAAAGAATTGTGGAGTTAGTCAAATGAGTGTACTGGTAGGCGATTCAACAAAAGCAATTTTTCAGGGCTTTACTGGCTCGCAAGCAACAATGCATGCTGAGCAATGCATTAACTATGGTACAGATATTGTTGGTGGCGTAACACCTGGCAAAGGTGGTCAGCTTCATCTTGATAAGCCGGTATTTAATAGCGTTAAGGAAGCTTGTGATGAAACACAAGCTGATACATCTGTTATTTTTGTGCCTGCTAGGTTCACTAAATCAGCAATTATTGAAGCTGCTGAGAATGGAATAAGTTTAATAATTTGTATTACCGAAGGAGTACCAGTTTTAGATATGGTCGATGTAACTAACACCTTAAAAAATTATCCTAAAACAAGACTTGTGGGGCCTAATTGCCCAGGTGTTATTTCACCTGGAAAAGCAAAACTTGGAATAATGCCTGCATCAATACACATGGAAGGATCAGTTGGTATAGTCTCAAGATCTGGCACTCTTACCTATGAAGCTGTCAAACAAACAACTGACATTGGGTATGGGCAAAGCACTTGTATAGGAATTGGCGGAGACCCAATCAATGGAACATCATTCATAGATTGTTTAGAAATGTTTGAGCAAGATAAGCAAACAGAATCAATTGTAATGGTTGGTGAAATAGGTGGAACTGCAGAGGAAGAAGCAGCTGAATACATTAAGCATAATGTAAGCAAACCGGTAGTCTCATACATTGCTGGTGTTACTGCACCCAAAGGAAAAAGAATGGGTCATGCAGGTGCGATAATATCTGGTGGCAAAGGAACAGCTCAAGATAAGTTTGATTCTCTTGAATCTGCAGGGGTTGCTGTAGTTACCGATTTGAACCTTATAGGTCATAGGCTAAAAGAGCTTCTTTAGTTCATTCTTTTTCTGCTTTAGCCTTCGCAAATTTAGAATAGCGCTTAAAGATAGCCCAGCTATCATCCCAATCCACATACCATCTGCTTCATTTGGAATGCCTGTATATTCATTAAAAGCTAAAAAGACTCCAACAGGAATTGCAAAGAACCAAAATGAGATCACTAGATTAAGCATTGTTGCAAATGTATCTTTATGGCCTCTTAGTGT
>JBELJV010000002.1:0-15326 GCA_042090165.1 Gammaproteobacteria bacterium | reverse complement strand
CTCTTAGTGTTCCAATTGCAGAAAAGCTTAGAGCATCAGGTATTTGAAATATTGCCGCATAAACCAGCAAACCAAGAGCTATCTCTGATACTTCTGGGGTGTTCGTGTAAAGCCCAATTAATTTGCTTCCAAAAGCTAAGAAGACAAAAATATTAAAAAAAGCAAACAACAAGGAAGTTCTTGTCGTGAAATTTGCTGCGTAGTTTGCCCTTGCATAGTTTTTCTCACCAATTAAGTTACCCACTCTTATTGCTGATGCCAATCCTATAGACAAAGGAAGCATGAAAAAAAGACCTGCTAAATTAATTGCAATTGTATGAGCTGCTAATGCCGTTGCACCAAAGAAGGAGATAATCAATGCGGCACCACTAAATAAACTTAATTCAACAAAAATTCCAAAGCTAATCGGTGCACCAATTCTCAATAGTTCTTTGAAAGTAGCAATGTCAGGTGTTTCAAATTTATCGTAAAGGAATGTTTCTTTATATTCTCTTGCAAAAAAAGTAACTGTGAAAGCTATCAATAAGCCTAACCAGCTAATAACTGAGGTTGCGTAACCACAACCAACCCCACCAAAATCTAAATAAAAAATAAAAAAGTAATTTAAAGGGATATTTAAAAAAAATATCAACAAACTGATGAAAAAGATGATTCTTGTCTGTGTAATTCCTTCGCTGTAATTTCTTAGTACTTGGAAAATAGTCATACCAAAAACACCATAGGAAATTGCCTGCAAATAACCTGAACCAATCTCCATAATATTTGTGTCTGTTTCCAGAAAATTAAAAACTACCCAAGAGTTGTTAAGCAGTAAGAAAAAAATTATCCCTGTAAGCAATCCATACCAGAGGTATTTGCGTGTCTTCTGTTGAATTGATATAAATTCTTTAGCTCCAAAATGTTGGGCAATTATTGGGCCAATACCAAACATAATACCTGCTGTTAAAAAGTAAATTGGATTAAAAATCGAGGCAGCTATACCAACTCCTGCTAAGTCATCAGGGCTATATAAGCCAGCCATAATATAATCGGTTGTTGTTAAGCCATACATTACAATTTGGCTTCCAAGTATAGGTAAACCAATTTTTAGGTATTTTGCTGCTTCAAGCCTAAAATTTTCTAAGTTAAAATTGAACATATAGAAAGGCTATTCTAGCTTATAATTTGTACAGGAGAAATTATCAAAATAGAACATAGACCGTTATGGGTGAAGCAGCTATTTAACTCATTTAGCGCTTTTTTTATTCATCATTTTTTAAAACCAAAATTTTCTAGCTTTGGAAAACATGTAATGATTTTGAATCCACAGAACCTCAAAATATTTGGCGAAAACATTTCAATTGGAGATTACGCAACATTAATTTGCTCATCTGATAAAAAAATTGATATTTCAACTTGGCAAACTGATAAGTTAAATGGAAATATATCTCTTGGAAAGTATATTTTAATATCGCCTGGCGCAAGCATTAGATCAGCTGAAAGTATTGATATTGGAGATTCAACAATGATTGCTTCTGATGTTGTAATTACAGATTCAGATTGGCACGGCATATATGATAGAACCGACTATGTTGCTACTCCAAAGCCTGTAAAAATTCATAAAAATGTTTGGATTGGGGAAAGGTCAATAATTCTTAAAGGTACACAAATTGGGGAAAATTCCATTATTGGAGCAGGATCAGTGGTTAATGGCAATATCCCACCAAATTCTGTCTACGCTGGCAATCCTGCTAAAGAAGTTAAAAAGCTTGATGAAGGTAGTTTTATAACTAGGGAAGAACTTTTTAATGATTCATCAACATACCTTCAGGATCTAAATATTATCGAAGAAAATATGCTTGGAAATAATTCATTCTTTGGATGGGTTAAGTCGATGTTTTGGCCAAAAAAATGAAAGTTTTGCTGGACAAGAAAATACCGTATGCAGATCTATTTGCTGAGTCATTAAAGCTTGATATCGATGTTTTTAGTGATGAATCTTTTGACATATCGAATGTAATTGAAGATTCAATCGTTATTGTAAGATCAACATATAAAACACATGGCAAGGATGTAAGTGCAAATGTGAAGCTTTTGTGTTCAGTATCAACCGGCGATGACCATATTGATAAGGAATCACTTATTGCAAAAGGTATACCTGTGAAGTTTTCAACAGGTGCTAATGCAGTCGCTGTTAAAGAGTATTTCTTGTCATCCCTTGCATTCCTTATCAAGGATCAGCAGTTTGATGTAAATGGAGATAAGATTTTAATTATAGGAGCAGGCAATATTGGCGGTGGTATAGCTAAAACTTTAGCAGAGTTCAAAATAGATTTTGATACTTTTGATCCTTTTGTTGGAGGAACAATCAATGAGATCAAAAACCTTCATAAATACAAATTAATTACTGCTCATGTACCACTTACAAAAAATGGTAAATACCCAACATATAATATGCTCAATGATTTAATCTTTTCACAAGTACTAAAAGATACAATTATTATCAACACAGCAAGAGGCGGCATTTTAAATGAAAATGAAGCATTAAATTACCAAGATATAAAATTCATTTCCGATGTTTTTATCAATGAACCAAACCTAAACAAAGATTTCCATCGACATAACTTCTTGGCAACTCCGCACATAGCTGGGCACTCACAATTTGCAAGATTTAAAATGACAAAAATGGCATTTGACCATGTTGCAGATTTTTTAGGCCTTGAAGCAAAGGTTAAAGAGGTTTTACCTTCTCAAACAATTGAATTTTGCTCAGATAGAGATTGTTATGACATGAAAAATTACAAACTTCCTATAAATTTAATTCTTTTAGCTTATGATCCACGAAAAAATCAGTTTGCTTGTGAAGATTTTTTAGATATGAGAAATGAATTTAATTCAAGATTTGGATACGACCAAACAAATATCATTGGATGCAGTGATAAAATAATGTCTAAGCAATTAGAAAATTTAGGTTTTAAGTTATGAAAAAAATAAATGAAAATCTTACAGACCAAGAACTGTTTGTATTGAAAGATAAAGGGACTGAGAGACCTTTCACTGGTAAATTTGATTCATTTTTTGAGAACGGTTCTTACCATTGTAAAAATTGTTCCGCTGAGCTTTTTAAATCAGATACAAAATTTGATGCTGGTTGTGGTTGGCCAAGTTTTTTTCAAGCTATTGATGGAGCCATCAAATACGAGGATGATCACTCTATTGCAGGAAGACCAAGAGTTGAAATTATTTGTGCAAATTGTGATGCACATTTAGGCCACGTTTTTGAAGATGGACCAAAAGAGACTACTGGCTTGAGATATTGTGTGAATTCAGTCTCATTAGATTTTGAAGCAGAGAAAAATAATTGAATATCTCTAGATTTTGGAAAGCATCCGCAGGTTTTTCATTCTTCACCCTTATTTCAAGAGTCTTTGGATATGTAAGAGATCTACTATTTTCATCACTTTTAGGAGCCAGCACTATCCATGATATTTTTGTTGTTGTTTTTAAAATACCTAATGTTTTCCGAAGTTTTTTTGGAGAAGGAGCATTATCTCAGTCATTAACACCCAGCATAATTGAAGCAAATGTAAGAGTTGAAAAGTTACTAAACCAAGTATTTTCACTTTTATTCATAACACTTTTAACATTTGTATCATTTGTGATGATTTTTCCAAATATATTCATAAATCTATTCGCTCCCGGTTTTATTTCTGATGTTGAAAAATACCAATCAGCAGCAAGTTTCTTACAGCTTGTTTTTCCTTATATTATGCTTATTTCGTTTGTTGCTTTTTTTGGCGCATACCAAAATTCAAAAAAGAAGTTTCAGATTGTTGCAGCTACACCAATTATATTTAATCTGACGTTAATTATTTTTGCTCTTTCATCGAGTGAGCTGTCGTTGGGTGTGATTGGTATCGCAATTCTTACATCAGGAATGCTTCAGCTGATTATTAATGGAATTGCATCGGCATATTTAAATTACATACCATCTTTGGATTTTAATTTTGATCGAGCGTTAATGTCATCTTTTTTTTCAAGGCTTATTCCTGCAATATTTGCCGCGGGCATATATCAATTAAATGTGTTGGTAGATACAGTATTTGCATCGTATCTTGTTACAGGAAGTCCAACTTGGTTATATCTTTCAGATAGGTTGATCCAATTTCCAATGGGCCTTTTTGGAGTAGCAATTGCACTTGTAGCATTGCCTGATTTAACCGAAGCCTTTAAGGATGGAAAAAAGGATAGTTTTAAAAAGATTCTTGCAAAAGGGTCAATCTCTACTTTCTTAATTGGGTTTGTGAGTTTTATTTTTTATTTTTTTGCTGCAACGGAAATTATTAAACTATTATTTTTTAGAGGGGAATTTACTTCTTATGATGTTGATATGACTGTTTCAAGCCTTATTGCATATTCATTCGCATTACCTTTTTTACTTTCATCTAAATTTTTTAACAGCGTCTTTTTTGCTATATCAAAAACTAAAGTAGTTTTGGCCTTAGGGGTAATATCGCTAATAACTAATCTTGTTCTGAACTACCTTTTTATTTTTGAGTACAATTGGGGGCATACTGGTCTGGCATTGGCAACAACATATGCAGCAATTTTGGTTTGGCTAATTGCATTAATCTTAATTCTTAAAGTGAGAAGATCATAAAAATGAAAAAATTTTGTACAACAATTGGGAATTTTGATGGCTTGCACATAGGCCATAAAGCTATGATCACAGAAATTATAAATAAATCTAAGCTTCTTGATTTGTCCTCACAAGTAATTACTTTTAACCCTTATCCTTTTGAACACTTTAAATTCGATAAAAAAAGAATTTTGGCAGACAGTGATAAGCTTGAAATGCTCAATGATCTTGGTGTGGATAGAGTAATTTCAATTGATTTTAACCAAGATTTTAGTGAGCTTACTGCTAGAAGTTTTTTTACTAAATATATTCTTGATGAAGGCACAAAATATCTCACTGTTGGGAAAGACTTTAAATTTGGCAAAGACAGGTCAGGAAACGTAACTATTCTCAAAAATTTGTGTGAACAAAATGAAATAAAATTTGAGGTTTTTGAAGATGTTGATCAAGGTGGGGAAAGGATTAGTAGCACAAGAATTAGAGAACAGCTATCAAAAGGAAATTTTGAGCAAGCTGAGCGAATGTTGGGGTATAAATATAGAATAACAGGACAAATCATATCAGGAAAAAAAATAGGTCGAAGAATAGACACACCAACAGCAAATATTGAAATAGACAACCAAGAATTTTGTTTGAATGGCGTTTATCTTTGCAAAACAAAGTTAAACGATGAGATGTTTTTCTCAATTGTAAATTTTGGACCAAAGCCCACTTTTGATGATTATAACCAATCGCTCGAAGCGCATCTGTTAGATTTCGAAGGAAATCTTTACAACCAGTCAGTTTGTGTTGAGTTTTTATGTAAAATTAGGGATCAAGTTAAGTTTGCTTCTATTGATGAGTTAAAAGCACAAATAAATAAAGATAAAAAAACTGCATTTGAATTAATTAAAAGCTATGAGTGATAAAAAAGATCAAAAATTAAATTTGCCTAAAACAGATATTCCTATGAAAGCAAATTTAAGCCAAAGAGAACCTGAATTCCTCAATGAGTGGAGCAAGAGAGATGCCTACGGCAAAATAAGGCAAGCAAGGGAGGGTAAAGAAAAATTTATCCTGCATGATGGGCCTCCTTATGCAAATGGACAAATACATCTTGGCCATGCAGTTAATAAAGTTCTGAAAGACATAATTGTCAGGTCTAAGACAATGGAGGGTTTTGATGCTCCTTATATTCCGGGCTGGGATTGTCATGGCCTGCCAATTGAGCATCAAGTTGAAAAAAAACTTGGAAGCAAGAGACGTGAAATAACACAAAAAGAGTTTAGAAATTTATGCAGAGAATATGCAAAAGAACAAATTGAGCTACAAAAAAAAGATTTTCTACGCTTGGGAGTATTTGGAGACTGGGAAAACAGATATGCATCACTGGATCAAAGTTTTGAGGGAGAAGCCATTAATGGTTTTGCAAGAATATTTCATAATGGCCATTTAGAAAAAGGTTTTAAGCCAGTTCATTGGTGTCTAGATTGTTCATCTTCTCTTGCAGAAGCAGAAGTTGAATATATGGACAAAAAGTCGCAATCAATTGATGTCAAATTTACATTAACTAATGAATCACAAAAAGAATTAAAAGAATGCATTAATTTTGATCTTCAGGGTGAAATATCTGTTGTGATTTGGACCACCACACCTTGGACTATTCCTGGAAATCAGGCTGTATGTGCAAAAGACGATATTGAGTATGAGATTTTGCAAATGGAACAAGAGTTTTTGATTGTTGCTAAAGATCTTAAAGAAGATTGTTTTGAGCGGTGGAAAAGCTTGAACATCAAATCAACTAAAAAAACTTTCATGGGTGCTTTGCTGAAAAATTTAGTTTTAAAACACCCTCTGTATGAAAGATTGTCCCCATTATTTCTTGCTGATCATGTAACAACTGAAACAGGTACAGGTTTTGTTCATACTGCTCCAGCCCATGGTGTAGATGACTTTAATGTTTGTAATAAAGAGGGTATTGAAATTGATAATCCTATTTCAACAAATGGTTGCTACAAAGAAAATGTTGGTTTGTTTTCTGGGCAGCATGTAAGAAAAGTTGAGCCAAATGTTCTTAATGAGCTAACAAAAAAAGGAAATTTAATAAATTCTGAAGAATATGACCACAGTTATCCTCATTGCTGGAGACACAAAACTCCAGTAATCTTCATGGCCACTCCTCAATGGTTTTTTTCAATGAGTAAATCAGGCTTATTGGAGGGTGCAGTAAGAGCAGTTGATGATATCAAGTTTATTCCCGATTGGGGCAAAGATCGTATGGAAATTATGCTAAAAGAAAGACCAGATTGGTGTATTTCTCGACAGAGAGATTGGGGAATTCCAATAACTTTGTTCTATAACAATGAAAGTGGAGAACTACATCCCAATCAGGATGAGATTTTTCGAGAGGCAGCAGAGGCAATTAAAAGCAATGGGATTGATTCATGGAATGAGATGGAACTTAATTATGAAGATTCTTCAGAATATGAGAAGTCCTCAGACATATTTGATGTTTGGTACGATTCAGGGGTAACCAATTTTACTGTCATTGATAAATTGTATGGTTCAAATACACAATCAGATTTATATCTAGAGGGGAGTGACCAGCATAGAGGTTGGTTTCAATCATCTTTATTAACATCAATTGCTATGAAAGGTATAGCGCCTTACAAATCTGTCCTAACTCACGGTTTTGTTGTAGATGAAGGTGGGCGCAAAATGTCGAAATCTCTTGGGAATATTATTACGCCTCAAGAAATTATGAATGAATCGGGCGCAGATATTCTGAGGTATTGGATAGCTTCCACTGACTTCAGAGGTGAGATGGCATTTTCAAAAGACATATTCAATAGAGCAATTGATGGTTTCAGAAGAATTAGAAATACAATGAGATTTATGGCCTCAAACCTATATGACTATGAAGATGATTTTGATAGCCAGCAATTACTTTTCTTAGATAAGCAAATTTTAGAAAAATTAAAACAATTACAGAAGGATGTAAGAGAGAATTACGAAAACTATAATTTCCACCCCATAACCTCAAAAATATTAAATTTTTGTGTTAATGACCTCGGTGGTATGTATCTAGATATTGTAAAAGATAGGCTTTATACAATGAAAAGCAATTCTGTTGGGAGACGTTCTGCACAACACGCTGTTAAAAAAGTTTTAATTACATTAAGCAAAAACATTGCATCAATAATGCCATTCACAGCATATGAATTTTATGAGGAGCTCTTTCCTAATAGTGGGGAAAAAATCTTTTTAGAGGAATATGATGAGTTTGATTCACATTTAACACCAAATGAAATTGAATTATTCCAAACTCTGGAAGACTTAAGATCAAGAGTTTATCAAGCAATTGAATCTGAGAGGCAAAAAGGGACAATCAAGAACGCTTTAGATGCTGAAATAGAAATTACTCTCAAAAAAGATGCATATAATTCACTTAAAGAACTATCACAGGAAATTCATAAATTCTTTATTGCCTCAAAATGCATACTGGTTGAAGGTAAAAGCGAAAAAATAAAAATTAAAGCATCTGCATATGAGAAATGTTCACGTTGTTGGCATCGAGAAGAAGAGCTTAACTCTAATGGAATTTGTGTAAGATGCGAGGATAATATTGATGGAGATGGTGAGACAAGGAGTTTCTTTTAGTTGCGTTACTTTTTAGCCCTAATTAGCCTTGTATTTGCTGATTTGTTAATTAAATACAGCTTAAATACTGCTGATATTGACCCCATAACCATTATCCCCCTTTTTTTAGATTTTTATTTAACCAAAAATACTGGGATAGCTTTAAGCCTATTTAGTTCTACCGATCCTACTTCTCAGATCATCTTATCAATAACAATTTTTCTGGCACTGTCGTATTTAACATATCTATTTATAACAACTACTGATAAATTGCAGAAAATTTCTCTGACTCTTATTATTGCTGGGGGATTGGGCAATTTTTTAGAAAGAGTTTTTTTTGGATCTGTTACAGATTATTTATATCTAAGAATTGGAACTACGCCACTATTTATATTTAATTTTGCTGACCTTATTATCACAATTGGAGCAGGAATCACGATCTATTCATGGTTGTTTATAAATGAAAAAAGATAAAGAAATTGTTCTAGCTAACCCAAGAGGATTCTGTGCTGGAGTTGAGCGTGCAATTGATATCGTTGAGAAATCTCTCGAAAAATATAAGGAGCCTGTTTACGTGCGACACCATGTCGTCCACAACAAAAGGGTTGTAGATAGCTTGAAAAATAAAGGTGTAACATTTGTAAAAGAGATAGAAGAAATACCTGATAACGCAATAGCTATATTTAGCGCACATGGAGTGAGTAAAGCAGTTGAGGATCAAGCTAACAATAGAAATTTCAAGTATTTTGATGCAACATGTCCGCTTGTTACAAAAGTGCATTTAGAAGTAATGAAGCATGCTAAACAAGGGAGAGATATTGTTTTAATTGGCCATAAGGGCCATCCAGAAGTCATAGGCACTCTTGGCAGACACCCTTCAGATTCATCAACTCAAATTGTTCTTGTAGAGGATTCTGATGACATAGCAAAACTTGAATTAAATCAGGATGCTATTGCATATGTTACCCAAACGACACTGTCTGTAGATGAAACAATTCAACTTATTGATGAGTTGCGAGAAAAATATCCAAAAATTGTTGGACCAAGTGCTGACGATATTTGCTATGCAACTCAAAATAGACAAGATGCCGTTAAACAATTGTCTTTAGAATGTGATTTAGTCCTTGTAATTGGTTCCACAACAAGCTCAAACTCAAATAGACTCAAAGAACTTGCTGAGAAATGTGGAACAAAATCTTATCTTATTGATGGAACTAATAACATAGATCCGAAAGCGCTTGAGGGAGTTACTGCAGTGGGAATTACAGCTGGAGCCTCAGCTCCAGAAGAAATAGTCCAAGAAGTTATTGATTATCTGGCAAGCTACGACTTTAAGAAAGTTCGAGACCTATCTCAGAACAAAGAAAATTTAACCTTCAAATTACCAAAAGAACTTGCAGCGTTATGAAAATTACTAGTGATCATCAAATTGATGTTGCAAAACAAATTTTCTCACCAAACCATAGTGAACAAAAATTTCCACCCGAAATTATTGTTATGCACTGCATTAGTTTGCCTGAAGGCCATTTTGGAAATGACAATATCATTGATTTATTTACAAATAAATTAGACTGTAAAAAGGAAGAGTTTAATTCTCTAAAAGATTTAAAAGTTTCTTCACATTTACTAATAAATAGAAATGGTGAAATCCTACAATTTGTCCCATTTAATAAAACTGCATGGCATGCAGGAGTGTCAGAATATAAGGGTAAAGACAATTGTAACGATTTCTCGATTGGGATTGAGTTAGAAGGAACAGTTCATGAAAAATTTACTGAAGAACAATACTCAGTTTTAAATGATGTGCTTGGAGTACTCAAACAGAAATATAATATAAAAGATGTTGTTGGGCACTCTGACATTGCTCCTGATCGAAAACAAGATCCTGGGCAGCATTTTGAATGGGAAAGAATAAATGTTTAATTCTATTAAAAATACCCCTTTAAATTTTATAGTCTTGGGCATTTCAGCAGCTATGCCAAGTTTTGCGCTAGGCCTACCTTTCGGTCTATGGTTGCTTTCTGCAGGTGTCTCAAAACAAACATTAGGTCTTGTTACAGTTTCATCAATTGTTGTTGCTCTTAATTTTATGTGGTCACCATTCATTAACAAAATAAAATTACCATTTCTACATTCCAGGCTTGGACTGAGAAGATCTTGGCTTATTCTGGCACAAGTTTGTCTTGGTTTGCTTTTGCTTATTTATACTCAGATTAATCCTCAAAACCAACTATCTATCGTAGTTATAGTTGCTTGCATGATTTATTTTTTCTCTTCAATTCAAGACATTGCTTTAGACGCATATCGGGTGGAATATGATGAATATCATGATGCTGAAGTGCTAGCAACCAATTATCAGATTGGTTACAAAATAGGTGCTTTTTTGATTGGTGCTCAGGTATATAGCATTATTGGTGTAGATAATTGGTCAGCCATCTTCTTTTATCTAGCAGTTTTAATGTTTTTAATGCCGCTCGTTACAATCTTTTCAAAGAGAGTAAAGGAATTGGAGAATAATCAAAATTCTTACAGTCAATTCTTATCAGCATTTAAAGAGCTAGTAACAAAGAGAAATATTCTCGTTCTACTGCTGCTTGTTGGTGTATACAAGATATCTGATATTGTTCTTGGGCCAATGGCAGCATCATTATATGCAGAAACTGGTTTAAATAAACCTGACTACTTGGAGATGAAAAGTTATTTTAATTTTCTTGCCACTTTTGTAGGTTCAGGCTTAGCTCTAGTTTTTATAAAGAAATACAAAATAAATAATGCAATGCTCTTCGGCGCATTGCTTGTACTGTCAACAAATATCTTGTTTTCATATTTGTACCTCTATCCAACATACACAAATTTTATAGGCATAAATTTTTTTGACACCATTGCTCAAGCATTTACGGCTGTATGTTTTATTACATATCTTGTTGGTTTAGTTGATAGAAGATTTACCGCCATACAATATTCTTTTCTCGCATCTTTGGTAATAATACCTGGAACTTTGCTAAAAGGATCTTCAGGGTTTCTTGTTGAGTCGCTTAGTTTTTACAATTTTTTTATTTTGATGGGATTTATAGGTATTCCAGCTGTTTGTCTGTCATATTTGCTTGAAAGAGATCTAGTACTATCTAAGGAAAATATTCTTAAAATTACCTCTATTGCAATGGCAATATCACTATTTTTAGTATCCATCACCAATATATCCCCTGAAAATACAATCAATTTAAATGACAAATTAATACATTTTATTGTTTATTTTGTTCTTGCAGTAACAACCTTTCATGCAAGTAAAAATACAAATCAAATTATTCTTACACTTATAATAATATCAACTGGGATATTGGCAGAATTTGCCCAATATATCACAGGTTTGAGGAATTTTGAGTATATGGATATAATAGCCAACTCACTTGGAGTTTTTGGGGGTTTTATTTTTTTTTCATTTATAAAAAAAAATTTTAAAAAAAACTTGAATTAGATATGTGAATTCCTAAATAAAAAAGTGAAAGTTATTGGAGGATAACGTTTTATGAAATTAAGACCATTACAAGATAGAGTTGTCGTTAAAAGACAAGACGAGGAAACAACCTCTGCTGGAGGTATTGTCTTACCAGGCTCAGCAACCGAGAAACCTCAACAGGGTGAGGTAATAGCAGTTGGCCCAGGGAAGAAATCTGAAGACGGAAAAACAACACCTGTTGACTTAAAAGTTGGAGACCATGTTGTTTTTGGACAGTATGGTGGAAACACAGTAAAAATAGAAGGTGAAGAATTCCTGATTTTAAATGAAAGTGAAATTTACGGAGTTGTTGAATAGGAGAAAATTATGTCAGCTAAAGATGTGAAATTTGGCGAAAGTGCCAGAGTTAAATTGCTGCAAGGTGTGAACACCTTAGCAGATGCAGTGAAAGTTACATTAGGTCCAAAAGGGAGGAATGTTATCTTAGATAAATCCTTTGGTGCACCAACAGTAACGAAAGATGGTGTTTCTGTAGCAAAAGAAGTTGAGCTCGAAGACAAGTTTGAAAATATGGGAGCACAAATGGTAAAAGAAGTTGCTTCTCAAACAAGTGATCAAGCAGGTGACGGAACTACAACTGCAACTGTCCTTGCTCAAGCAATTGTAAATGAAGGTTTAAAATCTGTTGCAGCAGGCATGAACCCAATGGATCTGAAAAGAGGTATTGATAAAGCAATTCAATTGGCAGTCGAAGAAGTTGGCAAACTTTCAACTCCATGCAAAGATAGCTCAGCAATAGCTCAAGTTGGTTCTATTTCGGCAAATGGTGATACAGCCGTTGGAGAAATAATTGCTGAAGCTATGGATAAAGTCGGTAAAGAGGGTGTGATTACTGTCGAAGAAGGTACAGGCATTGATAATGAATTAGATGTTGTTGAAGGTATGCAATTTGATCGTGGATACTTGTCACCTTATTTCATCAATAATCAAGACAAAATGAATGTTGCTCTGGAGGATCCATTTATCCTTATGTTTGATAAAAAAATCTCAAATATCAAAGATCTAGTGCCTCTATTAGAAGCAGTTGCAAAATCAGGCAAATCACTCCTTATCATTGCTGAGGATGTCGAGGGAGAGGCTTTGGCAACTTTAGTAGTTAATAACATGAGAGGTATTGTAAAAGTTGCTGCATGTAAAGCTCCAGGATTTGGAGATAGAAGAAAAGCCATGCTTGAGGATATAGCAATTCTTACAGGCGGAAGAGTAATATCTGAGGAAGTAGGATTGTCTCTAGAGACAACAACCATTGAGGACCTAGGTACTGCTAAAAAAGTTGTATTGGATAAAGAAAATACAACTATTGTAGACGGTGCTGGTGCGCAAGCAACAATAGCTGGTAGAGTTCAACAAATTAGAACTCAAATTGAAGAAACATCCTCTGACTATGATAGAGAGAAGCTTCAGGAAAGGGTTGCAAAACTGGCAGGTGGCGTTGCTGTCATCAAGGTCGGCGCTGGTTCCGAGGTTGAGATGAAAGAAAAGAAAGCTAGAGTTGAGGATGCACTTCATTCTACAAGAGCAGCAGTCGAAGAGGGTGTTGTTCCTGGTGGAGGTGTTGCTTTGATGAGGGTTTTACAAAAGGTAGGAAGTTTAAAAGCTGATAATGAAGATCAGCAAGCTGGTATTAACATTGCTTTAAGAGCTTTTGAATATCCATTAAAAACAATAGCAAGCAATGCTGGTGAGGAAGCATCTGTTGTCGCTGAGAATGTAAAAAAAGCAAAAGGAACAGATGGTTTTAATGCTGCTACAGGAGAATACGGCGATATGTTAAAAATGGGTATTCTTGACCCTGCTAAAGTAACTAGAACAGCACTTCAAGCTGCTGGATCTGTTGGAGGTATGATGATTACCACTGAATGTATGGTTTCTGAAATACCTGCTAAAGATCCTGCTCCTTCTGGAATGCCTCCAGGAGGCATGCCAGATATGGGTGGCATGATGTAAGTGCTTTCGGTATATTAAAAAAGGGAGCAAATGCTCCCTTTTTTTTATTCTTGATTTAAAATAAATCTGACCGGAGAAAATTATGAGTCCAGAACTTTTTGAATATCTATCGCAATTAAGTCGATTCTTTCATGTACTGTTTGGTATTTTGTGGATTGGCTTGCTCTATTATTTCAACTTTGTTGGTGCAGGTTATTTAAAAGAAGCCACACCAGAAGGAAAAAAAGATGTTTTGCAGAAACTTCAACCAAATGCATTGTGGTACTTTAGATGGGCAGCGCTTTTTACTTTTTTAACAGGGGTTTACCTTTTGTATTATGTATCTCTAATTCCACAAGCATACAATGTTGGCATATCTTTAGGTGCAACTATGGCCACAATTATGTTTTTAAATGTGTGGTTAATAATTTGGCCTAATCAAAAGAAAGTAATAGCTGGTACCGAGGATGCTGCTGAGGCAGGCGCAAAAGCTGCATTAGCTTCAAGAACCAATACACTTTTCTCTTTTCCTATGCTGTATTTTATGATCTATTCAGCACATATAAATTTTGGCAATGATCCTTTAATAGTCGGAGGAGAATTTGGTCCAGGATGGACTCAGCCTGCACTGTGGGTTGGTACTCTAGCTATTGTGTTGATAGAGCTAAATGCCATATTTGGAAAAATGAGAAAATTCATGGAATCTGTTAAAGCGGTTATACATTCAGGTCTAGTTTTAACAGTTTTTATGGGTCTTCTAGTCCATTTCTACTAATCAATTTTTTGAAACTCTTACTTGGCGAATAACATTATTCTCCAGGTGAGTTGTTTCAACTTTATAACCATCTAAATTGATACAAACATTTGCCATAGGTATTTGGTCTAAATGATCTATAACTAATCCGCTTAATGTTTTTTCACCGTCTTCTGATAGTTTCCAACCCATAAATTTATTTAAATCTCTAACATTTATGTTTCCGTCTGCAAGAACAGAGCCATCATCATTTTTTGTAATACCATGATCTTCTTCATCAGCATTTAATCTTCCGACTATTTGTTCTAATAAGTCTTCAAGAGTTACAAGTCCTGTCATTTCACCATATTCATCGACAACTATTGCTACTTCTGTCCCTTTTTTTTGGAAATTTTTTAGCTGTGAAAACAATTGCGTGCTCTCGGGTACGTAATAAGGTTCTATTAAAAAGTCATGTGCACTCGATTGAAATTTTTCTAACTGTTCAATTTCTTTAGAGTGTATGAAGCCTATGTAATCACCATTTTCACTACTAGTTACAGGATAAAACTTGTTTCTATCAGTATTCTCAAAATCTTGAATCGCATCTATATTTACACTTATTACCTCATTCATTGGAATTAGAATGTCTTGTACTGTAAGCTCTTTTAATTCTAATAGAGATTTAAGCGCTTCCATTTCTTCTTTCTCAACTTCTTCAGTATCTTTTTCTAATACTGTTTTCAATTCATCTCTATTAAGATTTTGTGTGAAGTAATTTTCGTTATTTGTCAATCCAGTAATTTTTGAGCTGACCATGCTTAATATATTGGCCAACCAACCAAAACACATTGTTAGGAATTCAAGAATTGAACTTGCTGGATAGGCAATTGCTTCAGGTTTTCTTGCTGCAA
>JBELJV010000032.1:0-10658 GCA_042090165.1 Gammaproteobacteria bacterium | reverse complement strand
TAGTTATTCTCAGCTTTCTCATCCTTGTTATAAGTAGATTAATTTATAATGACACAATTAAATCTACGGTTTATACCAGCTCAATAGAAAAAAGAATTGAATTGATCAATTCAGAGAAGTTATTTACTAATACACTGTTAAATAATTCGGAGTTGCTTAAAAACTTAACATTTGCTGAATCGCAGTTGAACATATTTGCTAATACCAAATATGAAAATCTTGATATTGAATTATATGACATGACTAATTGTTTTAATCTCAATACCCTGGTGAAACCTTTCAGAAGTATTTATGTTAAAAATGAAGATAATGGTTTATTTTTTGAAAATTTACTCCTTATTAACAATATAGACAGAACTAAGCATAGAGAACTAATCGATCGGCTTTATGATGCTTTGGATAGTGATCGTTTACCAGAACCTTTTGGAGCAGAGGACCTCTTTTACACAACTCAAGATGAGCTTTCATTAAATCCAGATCAAATGTTTCTACACAAAAGCCAAATTAAAAACTTAGCTATGCTTACTGCCGCAGAATTAGAAATGATTTACAAGAATATATGTGCTTTACCTGAGAATGATGTGGTTTTTAATATTAATGAATTAAACAATGAAAACTACCAAGTTCTGCTATCAATATATCCTGAACTGACTCTTAAGGATATTGAAACAATTATTCTCTCAAAGCCAATAGAAGGATATCAAAACTTTTCTAATCTGCTGGAATTGACCAACATAACATCATTTAAATTAACAGAAGATTATTTAGCATTCGAGCCAAAATACATACAAATTCTATACAAAGTAAAATATGAAGATACGTTTTTTAATCTTTTGAGTATAATCACCCTAGAATCTAGGAGTAATAATATTATTAGAAGAAGTATTTCAGCATGACTTATATATTTTTTACCGACACATCTTTGACCAAATGTGTCTCAATAACAAATCAAAAAGCTAAATATACTGACTTTTCAAAAATAAATTTGAAAGACGATATCCATGTCATCTTGCCTAATGAAATTCTTTCGCTCGTCAGTAACAATAACGAGATGACAAATAAATCCAATATTGAAGCCTCAATAATCAATACAATTGCAACCAATTCACTTAAAAATACTGAAAACTTAAAAATATTAGAGACATCTGAAAGACGCCTTTATCATGTTATTTCAGCAGAAAATCTCATACAACTAAAACAAATATTTTCAGCATTTGATGGAAATCTAAAGATTTCATCGGATCTTAGCTATTTCAAAAATTTAGACTCAAATATTGAGTTTGAAGGTGCTTGTTATGTTTATGATGAAGACAAGCCTATTAAACTCTTAAACTCATCCTTCCAACTTTTAGAAAATAATATGAAACTTAAAAAACTTCAATTAAATGATTTAACTTTTGATCCATCTGATATTGCAACTTCAGAATTAAACACATTAAACCTAGTTGAAGTAGTCTCACCTAAAAATATACAAAAATATCTTTATGCATTGGTTGGAATTGTTCTGATACTGAATATTGCTGGGTTGATTAATATCACATTAAATAATAATCAAATTAATAAAATGAATAACACGATTGAGAAGATCTATAATGAAATTTATCCTGATGACAGTTTAACCAATATTCAATCAAGCATTGCCAATAAGTTGCTTGAATTAAACTCATCTCAGGCATCCACATTTACTCAAATTAAACGATTAATTAGTAATATCCCTGCTTCTGTAAATGTAGTTGATGTGCATATGGATATATATGAATCTCAAACCATACAAATTACTTACCTATTTGAAAATGAAGTCGATGAATCATTATTTATCAATAATTTACAACGCTCGAATATAAAAAATAAGATAGAAAGCAGAGAGGAGCTAAATGGCTTTACCAAAACATCAATAACTTATGGACTATAAGCTATCCAAAAGAGAACAATTCCTCCTAAAAACATTAGGAACTATTGGATTGGTCGCATTTATTATTTTTATTGAGACTAAGCTAATTGATGGTATAAATCAGTCAAGAATTAATCTCTTCCAATCCTTAGATAAATTTAACCAAACCAAACAATCCTTAGCACAGCTTAAAGATTATGAACAAAATATTAAGAATGCACCTCAAGCTATTAAATTCGAAACTTTCCTACAACAGGAGCAATTAAATTTTATTAAAGATAAAAATCAGTATGCATTAAGGCAACTTGAGGAATCAGCAGTTATCAAAATTTTAAATTATTGTGAGGAACAAAAGATGTCTCCAACATCTTTTCAATTATCCTACGAAACAGATGGAGTTTCACTTTCCATTGCACTAGATGATTAAATACCTTCTTACAACGTTAGCTATTGGGGGTTTATTGTTATTTTCACTTCTATTTGCTCCAGTATCCATTTATTTAAATCAATTCAAATCACTCATTACGCCTTATCAATTTGAATACAGCTATGCTGAGGGAACCATTCTAGAGAGTAATATTGAAGATGTTTATGTAAATGAATACGATTTAGGCACATTTCAGCTCAGTAGTTCATTCACATTTACAGATCTGAAGTTATTAATTTCAACAACAGATAAGTTTATTGGTTCTGCTAAGATTCTGGCTCCATTTACCTCGATAGGAAAGGCTACATTTAATGTTCAAGAGGCTAAAATTAATTACCCATACAACTCTTCAGAGTTAGGTGAATTTACCATTACAACAACGATAGACAATGCCTCATTTATTTCAGCACAGTGTGTTGAAATTGAGGGAGCCGTAATCATACAAAATGAGTCATTTAGTGATTCGCTGCTTGGAACAATAAATTGTAATGGGGATATTTACTTTGCGGAGCTGTTTAATAATAGCAATGACTATATTGGAAAAATAGCCCTTGTTGACAATGCCTTTGATATCAATATTTCTACTTCAATATTTAAATCAAAAAGAGCTCTTCTTTTGGGTGACTCTATTGGTTTTAAAATTCCTCTCGAATAAGTTTCTGTGCTAATCCGTCAGAAATACTCCAAAACGAATTTGACATTACTTTAGCTTTTGTTTCTTTGATTATGTAACTGTATATATTTAAAGCGTTAGGAATAATATCAATTCTATCTTCAGGTATATTAAATTCATTTATTAATTGATCGTTTGACAGTGAATTATACTTTTGAGCATAAGAATCAAATAGTTTGGTATCAAATTCACTAGAAATTTTATTTGCTTGCATTAATGCTCTTAAATTACCACCTAAACCAACTAATGATTTTATTGAGCTAAATTGTTCAAGCCATGCACCAAGCTCTTTAAATGCTTCAGCTTGTTCTGTTTGACTGTAACTTAATAACCTAACAGCCCCTAATTGAAATGACTTAGCTGTATATAAATCACTTTGTTTTACACATATCTCCACACTACCGCCACCTATATCTATGATGGCTTCAGCTTGGTATTTAAAATCATAATTTTTTAACAGTGATGCCTCTATTTCACCAGAGATTACATTTACGTTTATGCCTTGATTTTTAAGTTCTTCAATAATATTTTTGTTATTTTTTGCATCTCTTAAGGCTGACGTAGCAATAAAATGGGCTGTAGTGATTCCCTGTTCTTGAAATATATCTTTGTATCTATTTAAGAGAGAGTAGAGCTTATAGCAATTGTGATCAGATAAATATCCATTAGTAAAAACATCTCGCCCTAATCTCAGTGGCTCTCGATAATAATCTTTAAGTTCCATGCTATCACTATCAAAAATTTTATATTTAATAGCATTTGAACCAATATCAACAATTGCAATATTCATCAATTAATCAGAAAAGGGTGCAAGTATTTTATATTGTTCATAAGTCAAATTGTCGAACAGTACACCTTCAATAAAGCATGAATAATTACCTAAATCTTCGCCCCATTGTGGTGGTTCAAGTGTTACTTTGCTCTCATAATCAAGAGTATTCAAGATATATCTCAAGGCACTTAACCGAGCAACCATTTTGTTGTTGGCATTGATAATGATCCATGGGGCTATGTTTGTCGAAGTGATGTCAAACATCTGATTCTTATAAAGTGTGAATACATCCCATTTATCAACCATTAATTGGTCAGACTCTGAAAGCTTCCAGTACTTTAGTTTGCTATGTCTTCGTGCACTTATTCTTCTTTTTTGCTGCTCTTTGTCTATAGAAAAATAAAATTTAACAATCTCAGTACCATTTTTTATAAGTTTTTTCTCCCAGTCATTGACATCAGTCATAAATTCCTCATATTGAGATTTAGTGCAATAACCAAGTGTAGGTTCAATTAAAGCTCTGGTGTACCAAGATCTATCAAACAAAACAATTTTTCCTGCTTTAGGTAAGTGTTTAGACCATCTTCTAAACCAATTTCTCTTCTCATAAGGTGTAGGGATACCCAAATGAACATAATCAAAATTAGAAGGAATCAAATGTTCAGAAAAAAAATTAATAGTTGATGATTTGCCAGCAGTGTCTCTACCTTCAAAACATAATGCAATTCGTCTTTTATTCTTAATCACATCTTCTTGGAGCTTTAAAAGCTCAACTTGAAGATTATATTTTTCTTTACGATATAAATTCGGCGCAAGAGATTTGTAATGCTTAAAATTATATTCAATTATGCTCATGTAAAAGTCGAAAAAAGAGAGTATAGTATATCAAACATTATCTAACATTAGCAGTATGGTCGAGTTAACAATATATGGCATCCCTTTAATTATTATATCTGCGGCCATGCTGGGTTTTTTTACCGCTTATGGAGTTGGCGCTAACGATGTTGCGAACGCTATGGGAACTTCTGTTGGAAGCAAAGTGCTAACTATCAAACAGGCAGTGTTAATTGCTGCTATCTTTGAATTTCTAGGCG
This sequence comes from Gammaproteobacteria bacterium, assembly GCA_042090165.1. GTDB lineage: Bacteria > Pseudomonadota > Gammaproteobacteria > Magnimaribacterales > TMED112 > TMED112. The sequence goes on along the minus strand of JBELJV010000032.1, from coordinate 5,801 downwards.
CTTTTTTAGCTGGTGGTGGTGTCACACAAACAATTCGGAAAGGTGTGATTGATCCAGCATTATTTGATGCTAATCTTGAAATACTTATTTTTGGCATGATTTCAGCCTTATTTGCAGCTGGAGCTTGGTTATTAATTGCAAGTCTTCGAGGCTGGCCTGTCTCAACAACACATACTATTGTTGGTGCAATTGTGGGTTTTGGAATATATGCCCTAGGCTTCGATAAAATTAATTGGTCTGTTGTTGGTAATATTGGTCTGTCTTGGATCACATCACCGCTGTCCTCAGCCATTGTGGCAGCTTTGTTTTATTATGTATGTAGAGAGCTAATTCTTAAAGACAATACTAAATATAGACTTTTAATCATTAATTTCTTTGTTTTTCTAGCTGGTTTTGCTGTTGCTCTTATTACTGTTACTAAAGGTTTAAAAAATATATTTAAACAACAAGATTTGACATTAACTTTTGGAGATAGTGCATTTTACTCAGCTATTGCCGCATTAGTATTTACTGCAATATTTTATTTTTTTTCAAGAGCAAGATTATCAGATACTAGCGGCTCACAGGAATCACAATTTGCCTACTTAATGGTATTTACTTCTTGTGCTGTAGCTTTTGCACATGGTTCCAACGACGTAGCTAATGCTATTGGTCCCTTAGCAGCCATTCATCAAGCAACCAACCAAATTTTAGGGAATGCTGTATCCCCAGAAACACCACTTTGGATTCTATTCTTAGGTGCAGTTGGTATTGTGATTGGCCTAGCAACTCTGGGATATAGGGTAATGAAGACTATTGGTGAAAAAATTGTTAAATTAACGCCTAGTAAAGGTTTTGCTGCTCAATTAGCTGCTGCTTTAACGGTTGTCCTTGCATCACAACTTGATATGCCTGTATCGACTACTCATACACTAGTTGGAGCAGTAATTGGCATAGGTTTGGTTGAAGGTATCTCAAAAATTAATATCAAGAGTGTCAATGCAATTTTCCTATCATGGATTATTACGTTACCTGCTGGTGCGTTGCTATCAATTATTTTCTTAGAAGTATTTATCAATTTATTCACTTACTAATTTAAGTTTAAGTTATGACAAGAATAAATTTGAAGTAAGATTAGCTGCACTACAGATCTGATTATTTAGACGTATTATCACAAAATGAAGATACTGCACTAAATTCATTAGATTACTCAAGATTCACAGATAATTTTATGCAAGTAGATTTTACTGCTAAATACAGATATAGTGATCAACTTACGTTTAATATGGAACTAATTAACATTAATGATGAACCTAAGTACTATTATTGGGGTGATAAAACAAGTCTATCAAAGTACGATGGATATGGTTCCACACTTAACTTTGGTGCCAGATACAGTTTTTAATTATCCAGTTAAGAAACTAACCCTGTTAATGGCAGGGGTATTTCTATTTGGATGTTCAGCTTCTAATGATGGTAACTTTCCAACTGTTAGTTATTTAGGAGAAACTGAGCCAGTAATAACCAATGGTGATGCTGCTGATGACCCAGCTATATGGATTAATTTAGATAACACAGCCAACTCATTAATTTTTGGTACAGATAAAAAGTCAGGCATTTATGTATATGACTTTTTTGGCAATGTCTTAAGTTATCAAAACCTAGGTAGAATCAATAATGTTGATTTGAGAGTAATTGACGATGAATTACACCTTGTTTCATCAAACAGGTCTAATAGTACACTTGACTATTGGATATTTCCGACAGAGGGTATTTATCAATATTTTGAAAGCAATCCTGATAATGCTTTCTCAGAGGATCTAGAACATTACCACCTTGAAGCTAATATGAGCATATATGGTATTTGCATTGGAATCATTAATGGTACTCCAGTGGCTGCTTTAACAGAAGAGGAGGGTGTAAGAGTTCAATATTGGGATCTAGCTCAAAGAAAGATAATCAATACCTTTGATATCGCTGCTGATGAAGATAATGTCCCACTACTAGGCAATGAGGCGGAAGGTTGTGTTTTTGATGATGAACATAAATACATTCATGTATCACGCGAAGGCACGCGTGGATTCCTTAAAACCTACAATGCTGAAGACCAACAACTGGTTAAAGTAATAGACTCAAGAGATGGCAATATTGGAGGAGATCCAGAGGGAGTAACTATCTATAAGGTAGATACTACAACTGGTTTTATAATTTTATCCTCCCAAGGCGACAGCAAATTTAATATTTACGATAGAGAATACCCCTTCACATACATTGATTCTTTCAGAGTTAATAATGTTTCTGATACCGATGGCATAGATGCCACAAGTATTTCTCTCGGTAATTACGCCCCCAATGGTATTTTAGTGGTTCAGGATGGCTACAACAAACCTGACAATCAAAACTTTAAGATTGTGAGTATGGAAGAGGTTTTAAAAAAAAAAGACTAGATTGGTTGACGCAACTCCAAATATTTAGCACTAAAAACCCCCTCATAGCACCTCTAGTACTGTCAATTTTAGGTTTTCTTGAATCTTTTGTTATCAGTGGTTTCTTTTTTCCAAGCTTATTGCTATATCTAATGGCGGTATTTCTCTATCTAGAGGGCATTTCAAGTATTTATGTTTTAACTGCTTTTGCTTATATTGGAGCATTTGTCGGTGATCAATGTAGTTATTTAATGGGGCGAATCTTTGGAACAAAGATTTTGCAATGGAATATATTTAAAAAACGAACAAAACAGGTTGAGAAAACAAAAACCTGGTTTGATAAATACAAGTTTGGTGCTATTTTGCTGGGCAGAATGACTCCAAGCATTAGACCTTTTGCACCATTTTTTGTTGGTACATTTAGGTTAAATTACAGGACTTTCTTGTTCTTTGATTTGATTGCATGCACAGTTTGGGCTAGTGGTTTAGTACTCCTTGTCATATTATGGGAATATATAGGAAGTTTATTCTGATATGTTAGGTCTTCTAAGCTTAGTTCTTTCAGTCATACTCATAGTATTGCTTTTAAGCTACTTTTCAAAAACAAAAGAAAAAAATTTCTTAAAAGACCTAACCGTAAAGTTCTTTGCAGTTGTATTAACAATAGCATGTGTATATCTGTTCGTACGTCTATTAAGGTTCATAATCTAATGACTAAATCAATATTCACCAAGATACTTGATGGTGAAATCTCAGGAGATATTCTTTTTGAAGACGAAGTTTGTTTTGCCATAAAAGATATCAACCCACAAGCACCCATACATATATTAATCATTCCAAAGAAACCTGTTGAAAAGATTTCAGATGCTGAATCTAATGATAAGGAGATGCTAGGTCATTTGCTTCTCGTTTCGAAAAAAATCGCAAATGAGCAGGGGCTTAATGATAACTACCGTTTAATAATCAATAATGGTGCCAAGGCAGGCCAAAGTGTATTTCATATACATATGCATTTGCTTGGGGGCGGAAGTCTAAATTGGCCACCAGGCTAATAAAGCATTGCGCCTATCAATAAAACACAGACTAGAATGCCAATTATTCCAAAAAAGATTACGATATTTTTAATTGTTGTTTTATCATCCATAGGTAAATTTTATAGTTAATGCAGTGATACGTATAGAGCCATATAAAGATGATGAAGTAAATAAAGTTCTTCTTGAGCTTCTTTGTGATGATGATTTCTTATCTTTTGTGAAATCTAATCTAAATAAGTCAACTTCGAAGTTTTTATCTATTCCCGGATCAAGTTTTCTGGCTATGCAATTATTTAAAGCCAAAATCAAAAAACTATACACAATTAAAGATTTTCAACAACAGGTTAAAGCAGTGTTGGCTTCAGTTGTTAAACAGACAATCACTCATTTCACCACGGAAGGCTTAAACAAGCTTGATAAAAACAAACCCTATTTGTTCATAGGCAATCATAGAGATATAACGCTTGACTCAGCTCTGTGCAACCATGCTATTGATTCTATTGGCATGGATACTACTTACAATGCCATTGGAGACAACCTTGTAAACATTAAATGGATGGGTGATTTGTTGCGATTAAATAAAAGTTTTGTTATTGCCAGGTCAGGAGATTCCAAGAAAGAGATTTATATGAATCTCTTTAAAGCATCAGATTTTATAGCGCAAAGGTTGTCTGCAAATGAGAGTGTATGGATAGCACAGAAACAAGGCAGATCAAAAAATGGCCTTGATAAAACTGATCCGGCTGTCCTTAAAATGCTTCATATCGCCCTTAGAAAAAAATGTGTTTTTGAGGATATTACAAAACATTACAATATTATTCCTTGTTCAATTTCTTATGAAATAGATCCTTTGGCTGCTGAGAAAACAAAACAATCACTAAATAACGAGATGAAATCAAAAAACGACGATATATCTCATATTTTTAAAGGAGTGATGATGCCCAAGGGTAGGGTGCACTTATGTTTTTGCTCACCTGTACTAGGTACTTTTTCACCAGAAGAATTAGCTGAAGAAATAGATAGAAGCATCATAAATAATTTTAAAATTTGGGATACAAATATTTACGCTTATCAAGCCCTTTATAAAACGGTAAACGATGATGAGTTTCCAAGTGCGAGTAAATATTTCAACGATATGCGTTCTTCAATGACGAACGATGAGTTAGGGGATATAATGTCACAGTACGCAAACCCTATTATCGCAAAAAAGGAATTAAACAATGAATGAAGATCCATTTTATAACTCAGAAGAGGAAAAAAATAATTCATCCTCAGATGCTCTTGTAGCACTAACAGTAATCATTTGTGGTGTTATTGCCGCAGCTTATTATGTTAGCTCTCTATGAGTCTTGAAATAAGCAATTTATTTAGCGTCACAAACAAAATTGCAGTTGTTACAGGCGGCTCAAGAGGTATTGGAGAGATGCTATCCTCTGGCTTCTTAGCTAACGGAGCTAAAGTCTATATAACTGCACGAAAAGAAGAAGCGCTTGTTGCAAAAGCTACAGAACTATCAGATAAATTTGGAGTAGCTTGCATACCATTTGTAGTGGATTTATCCAACTTAGATGGTGTTTTGAAACTAGTTGATTATCTAACTGAGCAAGAGCCTAATGGAATTGATTTTTTGATCAATAATGCTGGTGCAGCATGGGGTGCTCCATATGATAAATTTCCGGAGTCAGGTTGGGATAAAGTAGTTGATTTAAATTTAAAATCTCCCTTTTTCTTAACTCAGCAGCTAACTTCTTTATTAGAGAAAAAGGGTACATCTGACAACCCATCTCGTGTAGTTAATATTGCATCCATAGATGGCTTGCATGTTCCTTTTATGGAAACTTATTCATACACAGCCTCTAAATCAGGAATTATTCATCTAACAAGACATCTTGCTAAAACGTTAGTTTCAAAAAATATTATTGTTAATGCTATTGCTCCAGGTCCTTTTGATAGTCACATGTTAGGCAAAGCCGTAAATTTTGATTACAGCTTAATAGCAGATTCAGTTCCAAGAAAAAGGATCGGCACACCTGAGGATATTGCAGGTTTATGCATTTATTTATGCTCCAGGGCCGGTGCTTATACTGTTGGAGAAACCATCACTTGCGATGGTGGATCCATTAAGACACTTTAAGTTAGCTATCAAGAAATACTTCTGCGTCCAAGGCTGCCATACAACCAAAACCAGCGCTTGTTATTGCCTGTCTATACGTATAATCCGCAACATCCCCTGCAGCGAACACACCCGGCACAGAAGTTGAGGTAGCCCCAGAATTAAACCCAGATTTAGTTACAATGTAACCATCGGTCATCTCTAGATGATTCTCAAAAATATCTGTGTTTGGTTTGTGCCCAATAGCTA
>JBELJV010000031.1:0-11043 GCA_042090165.1 Gammaproteobacteria bacterium | reverse complement strand
AATTGGGTCCACCACCACCTTCTGGAGTCACCCAATTAATGTTTTGAGAAGGCTCCTTGATATCACAAGTTTTGCAGTGAATGCAGTTTTGCGAATTGATTTGAAATCTCTGTGTACCATCTTCTTCAACAATCTCATAAACACCCGCAGGACAATACCTTTGCGCTGGCTCATCGTACAGCTCTAAATTCTTTTCGATAGGCAAAGAAACATCTTTCAGCACAAGATGACATGGTTGTTCTTCCTCATGGTAAGTATTTGAAAGATAAACCGAACTCAACTTATCGAAGGTTATTACATTATCGTACTTAGGATAGTAAATTTTATTGCAGTCTTTTGCTGGTTTTATGCACTTATGATCTGGGGTAAGGTGGTGCAATGTGAATGGCATCCTACCTCGAAAAATGAATTGATCTATAGCATTGAATGCTGCTCCAATTAACCCCCCAAACTTATGAAAAAACGGTGCAAAATTTCGAGATTTATGCAACTCATTATGTAGCCATGATTTCTTGATGTTTTCATTTAAACTAAGGCTTTCTCCTTGCAAGTTTCCAGTAATTACATCTGCTGCCTCAATGCCTGATTTCATAGCTGTGTGTGAACCTTTGATTTTGGAAAAGTTTAATGTGCCCGCATTGTCGCCAACCAAATATCCGCCTGGAAATTCCATGCTTGGGAGGCTTTGCAAACCGCCTTTAATCAGTGCTCTTGCTCCATAGGCTAATCTTTTTCCATTTTTTAAATACTTCCTAATGCCAGCATGTGTTTTCCATTTCTGAAATTCATCAAACGGGCTCATGTGTGGGTTTTCATAGTCTAATGGCACAACCAACCCAAGCAATACTTGATTATTTTCAGCATGGTACATGTATGATCCGCCTGGTGTATTGTCGGGTAGTGGCCACCCATTGGTATGCATTACCAAACCTTCTTCGTGCATGCTGTTATCTATTTCCCAAATTTCTTTAAAGCCTATGCCGTAATGTTGTGGATCTTTGCCTTCATCCAGACCATATTTTTTTATGAGCTGTTTTCCTAAGTGGCCTCGGCACCCTTCAGCAAAAACTGTTGCTTCATTAGCCAAAATCTCCATCCCCGGCTGATATGAGTCTTTTTTATTGCCATCTTGATCGACCCCCATATCCCCAGTTATTACCCCCGCAACACGCTCATCTTTGTATATGATTTCAGCTGCTGGGAAGCCTGGAAAAATGTCTACACCTAGTGATTCAGCTTGCTCAGATAGCCAGCGACATAGATTAGCTAAACTGATTATGTAGTTTCCATGGTTCTGCATAGTCGGCATAACAAATGAAGGTATATCTATGCCAAATTTTTCATTTACTAGGAACTTCAAAACATCTTTTTTTACCTTGACTCCGAGTGGGGCGCCTTTATCTTTCCAATCTGGAATTAACTCATCTAATGCGGTTGTTTGAAAAACGTTACCTGACAATATATGGCCACCTATTTCCGCACTCTTTTCGAGCACACAGATAGTCTTATCTAGGTTTTTTTCTTTGAAGTTTTGTGCAAGTCTTATTGCTGCTGATAGCCCAGATGGTCCGCCACCAACAATCACGACATCATAATCCATAGATTCTCTTTCCATATTCTTAGCCCAAGTATTTATTTTTTACCTTTTTCCTATATATTACTAGTTGATTATTTTTAAATATATGAAAATACTGGTCCCCATTAAAAGAGTAAATGACTACAACGTCAAGGTCAGACCAAATCAAGCCAATACAGATGTTGATTTAAATAATGTCAAAATGGCTATGAACCCATTCTGTGAAATTGCCGTAGAGGAGGCTATTAGATTAAAAGAAGCTGGTAAAGCCGATGAGATTGTAGTGGTTACCATTGGAGATGATAAGCATCAAGAACAACTCAGAACAGCGCTTGCACTTGGGGCTGATCGAGCAATTCTTGTGAAAACAGAACAAAACCTTCAGCCACTATCTGTTGCCAAAGTATTGGTTAAAGTTTATGAAAAAGAGAGTCCAAACTTAGTAATTATGGGTAAAGTAGGTATTGATGGTGACCATAACCAAACAGGTCAAATGTTCGCAGCTATGACAGGATTACCTCAAGCCACTTTTGCATCTGAACTCAATCTAAATGCAGACTCATTAGAGGTTACAAGAGAGATAGATGGAGGCCTGGAGACTTTATCAGCACCATTGCCAGCAGTAGTAACAACAGACTTAAGATTAAATGAACCAAGGTATGCTTCCTTGCCAAATATTATGAAGGCCAAAAGAAAACCTCTAGAAGAACTAAGTGTTGACGATCTGGGCGTTGAAATTAGCAACAACGTTGAAACAATCGCAGTAGAGCTTCCTCCAGAAAGACAAGAGGGAGTTAAGGTCGAAAGTGTTGATGCGCTAATAGATAAGCTAAAAAATGAGGCGAAAGCAATATGAGAACACTAGTCATAGCAGAACATAATGGAAAAGAAATATCTGCTGCAACATTGAGTGTGGTTGCTGCAGCAAAAGAGCTTGGAGCACCAATTGATATGCTTGTTGCTTCAAACGGAGCAGGTGATGTTGTTAATCATGCAAAATCTGTTGACGCTGTGGAGAAGGTTCTACATTTTAGTAATCAGGCGTTTGAAAATGAGCTGGCTGAAGATTTAGCAGCATGTATCGTTGAAGCCTCTTCTAACTATACATACTTCCTTGCAAGCTCCAGTACATCAGGTAAAAACAACCTGCCTAGAGCAGCAGCGTTGTTGGATATTCAGCAAATATCAGAGGTTATTGAAATTATAGATAGCTCAACATTTAAAAAACCAATCTATGCAGGCTCATGCATTGCAACAGTTAAATCAAATCAAGAAAAAAATGCTCTAACAATTCGAACAACTGCCTTTGATAAAGCTGCAGTAGGTAGTGGAAATGCTGAAGTACAAGAGCTTTCGATGCCAGAAAATAATACTTCTAAAGCAAGTTTTGTAAAAAATGAGCTTACTGTTTCCGATAGACCTGAATTAACAGCCGCTGATATTGTAATTTCGGGAGGCCGTGGCATGCAAAATGAGGAAAATTTTGCACTTCTAGAAGGTGTGGCAACCAAATTAAATGCTGCTGTGGGGGCTTCCAGAGCTGCTGTAGATTCTGGATTTGCTCCAAATGACTACCAGGTTGGCCAGACAGGTAAATCTGTTGCTCCAGATCTCTATATTGCTGTTGGAATTTCAGGAGCAATACAACATTTAGCCGGGATGAAGGATTCGAAGACTATCGTAGCTATTAACAAAGACGAGGAAGCACCTATATTTAAAGTTGCTGATTATGGATTAGTAGCTGATTTGTTTGAGGCGTTACCAGAGCTAGAATCAAAGCTTTAGAGCAATATTGAAACAATCGTAGCAACTAGTGCTACAAAGCCCACTAGAATTAATCCCAGATATATAACGATCCTTGATAAAGGCTGTTCTTCTATCAAGGTCTTTAAGTTTTTTTCTTCTCCTGTTCCTGACAAAAGAGAGAATAAATCGTTTAAAATCTTCATTTAATATATACATAATAATAATGATAAATGTCACTGCAACTGCACAAGAGTATTTATTTGAGCTTATTCAAAAGAAAGATCTTCCATGTGACATTCGTATTTTTGTATCTGATCCTGGCACTCCGAAAGCTGAAACGTGTTTAGCGTTCTGCAAGCAAGATGAATCTCTTTCATCTGACCATGAAATAAAATTTGAAAATTTCTCTCTGTACATAGAAGAGCGAAGCCTGTCCTTTCTTGAAGATGCCGAAGTTAATTACGACAAAGATAATTTTGGAGGCCAACTTACTATCAAAGCACCAAGTTCAAGAGTGCCTAAAATAGGCGATGATGCAACGTTAGAAGATAAGGTTAATTATGTTTTGTATGATGAAATTAACCCACAACTTGCCGCTCATGGAGGCAATGTTCAACTGGAAAGTATCACTGACGATGGAATGGTTGTGCTGCAATTTGGTGGGGGATGCCAAGGTTGTGGTATGGTTGATGTGACACTAAAAGAAGGAATCGAAAAAACATTAATGGAAAAGGTTCCAAATATTAAAGGAGTCAAAGATGTTACCGATCATTCAGATGATGAAAATGCCTACTATAAGTAGTTTTGCATTATTAACGTTATTGTCCTTGTCAGTTTCTGCTGAAGGTAAAGCTTGTGAAGTCAAATTTGACACAATCAACCAAGATATAAAAAATGTGGAGAAAAAGATATTGTCTACATACCAAAACTTGAGATTGATTACCTGAAAGATCTTGAGAATAGGCTTTGCAACTTTGATGACCAAATCAGAACAATGGCAAATGCTTATGGCACAGTATCTTTGTCATGCTCGTATATTGGAAAGCCCAGAACCTCAAGGTGAACTATCTTTCGGATAGCTATACACTGCTACAAGAAGACCAATTTTAGGATGGTCGAAATAATGTAGCTCGTTAAGATTTATTCTTCTTTGCTCATCAAGACTAAATAACTCAAAAGATTCTTCAGATAACTCATCTGATTCTTCGCTCTGAAAACTTCCTATCAAGGACTTTACGTTGTATTCAGACTTAGTCATTTTATAAGTTTTCAAAAGTGAATCAGGGCCCATTGCACATTTAGCATGAATTCTAGGAAACCTTGATTTAAAGACCTTCACAACACACTGATTATTTTCCTCAGACACAAGAATAAATGGCACATTTTCCTCAGAATCAAGTGGCTGATACCAAGACTTGTGATTGTCTAGCTCAAGATCGTCAACTCTAGATATACTTCGCATAGTGCCGTTAAGCTCGTGTTCTTTCGGATCAATGCTTCGGTAGAAGCTTGGAGCTGGTATTTCTTTTCCTTGAAGGACTTCTTCATCACTAGCATCCGCGACAAATTCATCTAAATATTCAAAATCAAAAACAATTCTACTTTCATCATTTTTAAAAGTTTCTAGATTAATTTTAGGCTTTTCGAGAGATTCGATTACCAGAACCTCTTCAGCTAGAATATAGGAGTCAACACTTGGAAACTTCTCTGATGTTTTTTGATCTTTCCAAATGACTGACGCGACCTCCACTTTTACAACCTCAATCTGAACAGCTTCCTGTGCGAAGGCAGAGAAGGTTAGAAATATAGCTATAAACTTGAAAATAAGGCGCATAAAGTTTTTAATACTCACTGAATACATATTTCAGAATAACCTATTTGGGGTTACATATTAATAAAATTTTAAAGGAATGGAAGAGGGTAAATCATGGATCTAAATTTTTCAAAAGAAGACCTAGCTTTTAGGGATAAAGTAAGAGCATTTCTCGATAATGAGTATCCAAAACACATCAAAGAAAAGATGGAAAATGGAGACGAACTTACAAGAGATGAGGTTGTCGAGTGGCACAAATGCGTCGCCAACAAAGGCTGGATGGGGCATTCATGGCCTGTGGAGCATGGTGGTACTGGCTGGGATGCAACAAAAGTTTACCTATATCTTAGAGAACTTGCTCTTGAAGGATGCCCAACATTTGTACCTTTTGGTTTACAAATGGTTGCACCAGTTATTTGGACATTTGGCTCTGAAGAACAGAAAAAACGCTTTCTACCAAGAATTCTAAATTTTGATGATTGGTGGTGCCAAGGATATTCAGAACCTGGGTCAGGCTCTGATTTAGCGTCATTAAAGACGAAAGCCGTAAGAGATGGAGATGATTTCATAATCAATGGTCAAAAGACATGGACAACTCTTGGACAGCATGCAGATTGGATATTTGTGCTAGTCAGAACTGATGACTCTGGAAAAAAACAAGAGGGCATTACATTTATTTTGGTTGATATGAAAACACCTGGCATTGAAGTTAAACCTATTATTACGCTTGATGGTGATCATGAAGTAAATGAGATTTGGTTTGACAATGTAAGAGTTCCAGCAGAAAACGTTGTTGGGGAAGAGGGCATGGGCTGGACTTATGCTAAATTCTTACTATTCCACGAAAGAAGTTCAATTGCAGGCGCTCCTCAGATGAGAAGAAACATCAACAAGCTTGTTAACAAGGCAAAAAATGTGTTTCATGGGGATACTCCAGTTGCAGATGATCCTGCTTTTAAAGCCAAGGTCGCACAATTTATGTTGGATCTTGATGCTCTTGAAATGACTGAACTGCGAGGTTTAGCAGCCCAGCGTGAAGGTAAGAGTCCTGGGGCAGAGTCATCTCTACTTAAAATCAAAGGAACCGAGCTACAACAGAGAATAACTTCTTTGGCAGTTGAATTGGCAGGACATGAAGCAATGCCTTATGGAGGTCCTTATGGGTTTACAGATATTGAAGTGGCAGCAGAAAAATCTGCACAACAAAGTGCTCCAAAATATCTGAACTTTAGGAAAGTAACAATATATGGCGGAACAAATGAAATTCAGAAAAATATCATAGCGAAAGCTGTCTTAGGTATTTAGGGGGAACAATGAATTTAAGTTACACAGACGAACAGAACATGCTTAGAGATATGGTCTCTAAGTTCTGCACTACTGATTACGATTTTGAGACACGAATGAAAACAGTGAACTCAGATAACGGTTCGAACCCTGAGCATTGGAAAATGTTTGCTGAACTAGGGTTGCTTGCAATACCTTTTTCAGAAGAACAAGGTGGTTTAGGCGGAGGTCATACCGACCTCAGCTTGATATTTGAGGAATTTGGTAAAGCTATAGTTGTTGAACCTTATCTGGCAAACGTTGTGTTAGCTGGTGGTGTTTTGAAAAGATCTAATCTTGAAAATGCCGATGAATTAATTGCAGGGATTGTTTCAGGAGAAACCCAAATTTCTTTGGCTAACTATGAACCAATGAAAGGCTTCAATCTGGATAATGTTGATGCGACCATAAGCTCAGATGGCCGAATAAACGGAACTAAAAGTACAGTACTTAATGCAGGAAATGCTGATCATTTTCTTGTCTTTGGAAAATCAGGCGATGGTTATGCTTTTGGCCTGGCCAATAGGTCTTCTGATGGTGTTAAGGTTGTAAATTATAAAACCTATGATGGTTTTGTTTCAGGTGATCTTATCCTTGAAAATTGCAAGTGTGATGCTGTATTTTCAGCAGAAAATGCACTCGAAATTTTAGAAGAAACCATCTTAGACGCAATAGTGTGTGTTAGCTCAGAAGCAGTTGGTGCAATGGAAAAATCATACAAACTCACCATTGAATACACACAGCAAAGAGAGCAATTCGGCCAATCACTTTCTAAATTCCAAGCATTGCAGCACAGAATGGTCGACATGTTCATGGAAACAGAGTTTACAAAATCATTCTTACTTAAAGTGCTTGCAACAGAAGACTCTGATGAGAAAAGAAAGCTTATCTTTGGTCTTAAAAATCAAATTGGTAAAGCAGGTAAAATTGTTGGTGAAGAAGCTGTGCAAATGCATGGCGGTATGGGATGTACAGAAGAGATGTCCATTGGTCACTATCTTAAACGACTAGTTGCCATTTCGCATTTGTTCGGTAATCCTGATTATTACCTCAACAAATATAGCGATAGTTAATTTTGGTTAAGAGATTTAATCCAGACAAAAGAAGACGTCCAAAGGTCGATGACTACTTTGGTGACTGGAAATGGAGAGAAGCTCTTGCCGAATCAATGGTGCCAATTGTTGGCAAACTCTTTAGAAATGAAGTGCGTATCCTTATGTACGGACGCACATTAGTAAATTGTTCTGCAATAGAAATCATGAAGCTTCATAGGTTTGTTCGTGAAGTTGAAGGCAATGAGCTAAGTGAGCTGGAAACCTACCCATTGCTAGAACAAATAGCCAAAATGAAGCTACTTCCTTGCGAAATTGATATTGGTGAAATTGTGGTTTACCTGCTGGACAATCCAAAGGTTAATCCAGAGGAGTACATTGAACAATTACTATCTGAAAACCTGAGAACAAAAAGGTCTTACCCTTTAAGACCAAAGGATGTAGTTCTATATGGATTTGGTCGCATTGGACGTATTATTACGAGGATCTTGATAAATGATACAGGTGCGGGCATAAAGTGGCGTTTGAGGGCTATTGTGGTGCGAGAAAACACTAGTCCAGATGATTTAATTAAAAGGGCCGGGCTCTTAAGAAATGATAGTGTTCATGGCCCATTTCCAGGAACAATTAGAGTCAATAAGCAAAACAATGCGCTCATTGTGAATGGTAATGAAATTTCTGTTATCTATTCAGACGATCCCCGAAAAGTGGATTACAAGAAATATGGCATCAAGAAAGCTACTATCTTGGACAACACTGGAGCTTGGAGAGATGTAGATGGATTAAAACAACATTTAAAAAATACGTCAGTCGAAAGAGTAATTGTTACGGCACCGGGGAAAGGGAAAGTAAAAAATATTGTTTATGGAGTGAACGATGATAAAGCATCCCCAAATGACAAAATGCTTGCAGCTGCATCATGCACAACAAATGCAATTGTGCCAGTTTTAAAGGTAATTGACGAAAATTACACCATTCAGAGCGGACATATTGAAACAGTACATGCATACACAAATGATCAAAACCTTATTGATAACTATCATCCCTCAGATCGAAGGGGTAGAAGTGCGGCATTGAACTTGGTGATCACAGATACAGGAGCAGCAAAAGCTGTATCTCAGATTTTGCCAGAAATGAAAGGCAAATTAACAGCTAATGCCATTCGAGTACCAACACCCAACGTTAGCTTAGCAATCATGAATTTAAATGTTAAAAAATCTGTATCCGTGGAAGAGCTCAATAAGTGTTTTAGAGAGGTAGCATTTCACTCCAAACTTAAAACTACAATTGACTACACTAATGCTATCGATGCAGTTTCATCAGACTTTTATAGCAATGAATTTGCTGTTGTATTTGACTCACAAGCAACAATTAGCAATTTTAATAGTGTAACTATTTACTGCTGGTACGATAACGAGTATGGTTACTCCAAGCAAGTAGTTAGACTTTTGAAAAAAGTCCTTGGTATTAACTTAATAAGATACCCAAAACAGTAAATGAAAAAAGTAAAAATGAAAGGGGGGCTTAATGTACCTCTTCACGGTTCTGTTAATAATTTCAACATTGATTCAATCGAAACTAAGTTTTCTGCTGTTTTGTCTGACGATTATTTTGGCCTAAAACCAAAAATCCTTATAAAAGAAGGGGATATAGTAACCCAAGGTGATCCCCTTTTTGAAGATAAAACAAATCCAGGTTTTTATGTTAGGTCTTCTGTTTCAGGGGTCATAGAGAGTATAAATCGTGCTGAAAAAAGAGCCCTGGTCTCTGTTGTTATTAAGCGAACAAATTCTGACCCTGTGCCTTTTGCAAAATCAGAATCAATTACCGATCAATTAAATAATGCAGGACATTGGGACTCCTTCCTGGAAAGACCGTTTAATCGCTCACCTCAATTAGGTACACAACCAGACTATATGTTTATTAATGCTTGTAAAAAAGATGTTTTGGAGGCTGATCCAACAAATATAATTTCTGAAGAAATTGATGCCTTCACCATTGGTCTTGATTGTCTCAAAGAACTCACAAAGCAAAAAGTTTATCTAACCACTTCTAGCAATATTGAGTTCGAAGATTTAGATGTTGAACAATACGTTTTTGATGGAAAATACCCATCTGGAAATAGCTCATTGCATATTCAAAATATCCAGCCAATGACAAAAAATACCAAAACATGGACCATTAATTGGCAAGATGTTTTAAGAATTGGAAAATCATTGGCCTCAGGTAATTTTTGTAATGAAAATTATGTCAGTTTGTGTGGGCCAGCATGCAATTCACCAAAATTAATAAAAACAAACCTGGGTGCAAATATGCAAGAGATTGCAGCAGGATCCTTTAATGGAGAGGTTCGCAAAGTTGCTGGTAGTCTTTTATATGGCAGGTATGGAGATAGTTACTCTGATTACCTAACAAGGCACTCCAACCAAATTTCATTGGTTACAGATGAACCCAAAGCAACATTCTTTAACTGGCTTAAACCCGGAGTTCAAGATCATAGCAGTTCAAATGTCTTTCTTTCGAGCATTTTAAAGCCTCAAACATTTTCTTTTGACACAAATTTAAACGGTGGTTTTAGAGCGATTGTACCGATTGGTGTCTTTGATGAAGTGAACCCTTTTGATATTGACCCAACACTCTTTTTAAAATCTTTGGCAATTGGTGATTTAGTTGCTTTAAGAGAATTAGGCATTTTTGATTTGTCAGAGGAAGATATGGCCATTTTTTCATATGTTTGCCCTAGTAAATATGACTATGTGGCACTATTTAATGATTGTATGGAAATGATTTGGAAGGAGGAAACTTCATGAAGTTTTTAGAAAACTTTTTTGACAAAAACAGGCCTCCTAAAGACAACTATTTTTTCTATCTCTACGAGGTAGTTCAAAACTTTTTCTTTTCCGCAAAGTTCGCCACTACAGGCAAAACACACATCAGGGATAGATTAGATATTCAAAGAGTTATGGTTGTGGTGTGGCTAGCAACTTTCCCAGCTATGTTTTGGGGCATGTACAACATGGGTTACTGGGGATTAGATTATATGGCTCAAGGTGGCTTCACAAACACTGGAGATTGGCATAATTGGCTTGTTCAGCTTGTTGGTACTGATGCTAATAATCACTTCCACAGGTTTTGGTTTGGGATGGTATATTTTGTTCCAATCTATGTAACAGTTTTTGTTGTTGGCATCGCATGTGAGGCAATTTTTGCCACAGTTAGAAGGCACGAAATAAATGAGGGTGCTTTTGTTTCAACAGTCCTTTTTTCTTTGAGCTGCCCTCCAGATATTCCGCTTTGGCAAGCAGCAACTGGTATTGCATTTGGAATTGTGGTTGGAAAAGAGTTCTTTGGCGGTACTGGTAAAAACTTCCTTAACCCAGCATTAACAGGAAGAGCTTTTATTTATTTTGCTTATCCAACTGAACTATCTGGCGATATGGTTTGGGTGTCCTCACTCTCGGATAATGGTGCCATTGATGGTTATTCAGGTGCTACAGCTTTAGGTATTGGAGCTCAAGAGGGTATAGCAGGCA
>JBELJV010000030.1:0-11398 GCA_042090165.1 Gammaproteobacteria bacterium | reverse complement strand
ACAGTGCTGGAGGTGAAGTTAAGGGCACTCAAGAAGCACTATTAGAACAATCATCCATCATGGCTGACAAAATGACTGTTAAATTTGGCGCTAATGAAGAAAAGGTACCAAGTTGCTATTACGAGTTTGCCAAGCGTTATCCTGATAGCTCAGGCAAATCCTACCAAGGCTTCGTAACAACTTCTGCTGATAAGATCTTTGAAAGTACCAATAAATAGAGGGTATTTAAAGCGACCAGTGGATTTGAACTAATTATTTTGTTTACAATTTAAACATATATATGCGTTATTTTTGTATTTTTTTAATTATTTTCTTGTCAGCTTGTTCACCTGCTCCCGTGCAAAGAGCACCAGCTAACTCATTATCTGAAGCTGATGACTTGGCTTACAGAGATGATTTAACGCCTAGGGAAAAAAGACAGTTACTGCTTTCTACTCCTTACATAATTGAGCTTCTGCCAAGTTTTGAAGGTGTAGTCTTTTCTCAAGAAAAATTTGGAATAGGCCAAGATATGAAAGAATGTACTGATTTTGGTCTGACTTATGATGTAAATCACAATCAATTTGTACAAGAATACATAACACAAAAAGAAGAGGAGGTTGGCGGAGCAGCTAAAGTTGTAGCAGGTGGAGCTGCAGCAGTAGGTGTTGGAGCTTTAGCGGCAGGAATTATGGCTATTGCCTTGCTCGGTCCAATAGCTGGCTCTCTAGGTGCATCAAGTGGAACAATAGCAGGATTAGGTTCAGCAGCTGCAAGTGGTGTGGCAAGTTCCCTGGCAACAACGCTAGGGCCTGTAGTATTGCTTGGAGCAATAGCAGCTGAAAGTGAAAGAATGTCTGTTGGTGACAACGTTGCAGCGGACAATAGCATTAAAGCGTTTGTCCTAAAATCAGCAATCATCAAATGCCTAACTGAAAAGGGATATTCATTTGATATTTATGCATCCTTAGTTCTTTCTAATGGAGCAAATATTGAATTTATTGAGGAAGATCAAGCTATTCAGTTCTTTGAAATTTATGGAGATCTTGCTGTTGCTGAGTACGAAACTATTGTAAGTGACATTGACCCGTATATGACTATTGAGAGTGACTACTATTACATTATGAGTGACTATGAGAAAGCATCATTTAAAGAATATCTAAAATATCTCAAAAACAAGAAGCAACCTCTAAGAGTTATGAATAAGGAAGTTGCATTAGAAGCAAGTAAAACTGCACAACAAGAAGCTTTTGTATTCTGGGACCCGCTGAGTCAAAGGTTTATTTTTACTGAGCAACAAAGAATTAGAGCAACTCTGGACTAATCCTGAAATATCTCGGCTAAAGGCACACTTATGTAGTCGTGTTTTTTAATATCAGGGTCAGGGAGTTTGTATCCTTCTATAACACCATCAAAATCATTCCAATGAATAATGTCCAAGTCTAGTGTTCTAGGCGTAAATTTATTGTTTGGATCTCTTTTTCTGCCGCACGTCGCTTCAATAGCTTTTAACAAAGATAATGTCTCTTTGAAACTAAGGTCAGTTGTACAACGCAATGCTTGATTGAAGAAATCATCACCATCCATACCCACTGCTTTCGAGGTATAGGGAGTGCTAACAGCTTCAAGGTTAATTTCTGTAGATTCTTCAATTAGATCAAGACCTTTTTTTACATTTATGTCTGGCTCAATATTTGAACCGACCAGAATATAGAATCTATTCATAATCAGATGCTGTGCGCTCGATTATGACCCCAACATCTTTAGAGAATCTCAAGGCCCCTGGTTTAGAAACTCGTAACTTAATCCAGTTAACATCAAAATCAGTAACCACCATTTGTGCAATTTTTTCAGCAAACGTTTCAACTAGCTCAAATTTATTACCTTCAATAAAAGCGATGATTTTTTTAGTAATGGTTTTGTAATCTGTGGTGGCTTCAATTTTATCTTCTTTAGAAGCTGACAAATTGTCATGATCAATTTCATAAGACAAGCTTATTTCTTGCTTTATCTTTTTTTCCCAGTCAAAGATGCCAATCGTACCTTTAACCCTTAAATCTTCAACATATATGCGATCTCTCTTAATCATACAATTCTCCTAACGGCCATCGTGGTCTGGCGTATGCTGTCGAGTACTTCTTCAGATTATATTTCTTTCTAACAAATCCTGCATATGCAATCATTGCTGCATTATCTGTACAAAATTCCATCCTTGGATAACTTACCTCTAAACCAGATTGATTAGCCATTTCGGTTAGACGCTCTCTTAGTAATTTATTTGCAGCAACACCGCCTGAGCAGACAAGTTTTTTAATGCCAGTCTGCTCTACAGCAAATGCTAATTTTTTTGTCAGCACATCGATTACGGCTTCTTGGAAAGATGCTGCTACGTCTGGATAGTCTTCTTCTTTCAGGTCATTCAATGCATACAAAACAGAAGTCTTCAGTCCGCTAAAACTAAAGCTTAAATTTTTTTCTTTCATCAAAGCTCGTGGAAAGTTAAATCTATTTGAGTCTCCACTCTCTGCTAATTTTGAAACTTTTGGCCCTCCAGGATATTCAAGATTAAGTAGTTTTCCTACCTTATCAAAGGCCTCCCCACATGCATCATCAATAGTCTCGCCTAATATTTGATAATCGCCATAGTTCTTGCATTCAATGATTTGGGTGTGCCCTCCTGAAACCAATAAACATAGATATGGAGGCTCAACCGCGTCCTCTTCCAAACCAGGAGCAAGAATATGACCCTCAAGATGATTCATTGGCAGGAGCTCAATATCTAGAAGAGTTGAGATTGTTTTTGCAACCGTTTCGCCAACCATCAAGGAACCAATTAACCCCGGGCCTGCCGTATACGCAATAAGATCGATATCATTTAAACCAATGCCAGTATCTTCAATAAGCTCCTCGAGAATGCGTACAATCTTTACACTATGGTCTCTGGCTGCGATTTCTGGAATTACTCCGCCATATTCTGTGAATAAATCAATTTGAGAATTTACTAGATGCTTTATTAAGCCTTTTTCCTCTGAATAGAGGGCAAGACCTGTTTCATCGCATGAACTTTCTATTCCAAGCACTATCATTGTTGATTCTTTTGTAATTATCCTTAAAATACACACTACATTATGCCAAGTATAAAAATTAAAGAAACTGAATCTTTTGATGTAGGTTTAAGAAAATTCAGAAGAGCTTGTGAAAGAGCAGGTATTGTTACTGAAGTAAGAAAAAGAGAATTCTTTGAAAAACCTACAGAAGAAAGAAAGAGAAAAGCTGCAGCTGCAGTTAAAAGAAACTATAAAAGAGTCATGAAAGATTCTTTCGCTAAACTCAAGTAAGTTGTCTCTTAAAGATCAAATAAATTCTGAACTCAAACAAGCAATGTTTGATAAAAACGTTTTTTTGCGTGATACCTTGCGCCTTGTTACTGCTGAGATAAAAAGATTTGAAGTTGATAATCGTGTTGAGGCCACAAATGATGACCTCGTAAACATCTTAAAGAAAATGGCTAAGCAAAGAAAAGATTCTATTCAGCAATATGCTGATGGTGGAAGACCTGATCTTGAAGAAGTTGAAAGAAATGAACTTCATGTTTTAGAGAAATATCTCCCTCAGGCACTATCTGGTGACGCTTTAAAAACAGTCATCCAAGAAATTATTTCTGCTGGTGACTTCTTAGGAATGCAGGATATGGGCAATGTTATGAAAGAACTCAGATCCAAACACCCCAATGCTGAGATGTCTGAAGCGAGTTCCTTCGTTAAAGAATTATTATCTTGATCTATAAGAGTTAGGCTTGTCCCTATCTTCGGTATAACGTTTTGTAAGCTCTTCGTACCTATTTGATAAATCTTCAACCTTGCCATCAATAAGAACAGTCTCAACATTTGACATAAGTTCAAGAGGGTCGCCATCCCATATAGCTAAATCAGCATCATACCCTGGAGCAACTGAACCAACATCAACAAGACCAAATATACTGGCTGGATTTGAGGTTATAGCTCGAATTGCCTTATTATAATCAAGTCCCATTGCAACAGCATTACCAGCTGATTGATGAGCTAAATAAGCATTGTGCGATCCTGCACCTTGTGAGTAATAAAAAGCCATCTCAACTCCTGCATCATCAAGGCGAGTTACATTTTCATATGTGGCGTTTAATGAATCAAATGAGCCTGGTATATTATCTAATGGATCAAGAACGACTGAGATACCTGAACGTGCAATTTCATCTGCTACCATGTGAGCTTCATGAGCGCCCCAAAGCACTAGATCAATATTTTGGGTTTGACCAAACTTAATAACATTAAGAATGTCTGTCGCTTTATTTACTTCTACCACTAAAGGAATCTCTTTATTTAAAACTTTGCTCATCGCATCAAAATCTCTTTTTGTAAATTTATATTCGTTGTTTGTACCAAAGAAAAACTGAATGTTGTCAGATTCATAGCTTTTTTTCTCATCGGCTCTGCCTCTGACTAAAGCAAATAAATCCTCCATGAACATAAGCTCTGCCGCTCTAGAATCATTTCTTGATTGCCCATACCTTGTAACCAAACCAAGTGGGCCTTGTTTCTTTTGCTTATAGCCGTCATTGATCTTGGTATAACCCAGCAAGCCTCTAAAATAGCCGGATGCACCTGGAACATGAACTGTTGAAGTCACTCCTTTTGACCTATTCAAACGGACAGCTTGAGAGAAGGGATTATACGCAGAAGTTGGATCAAAACCTGCATTATAAATATCAGAAGATGAGTCATTGGTTTCACTCAATGCACCGATTTCGAGAAGCCCTAATTGTGAAAAAACTATTAAACCGGGCATAACATATTTACCTTGTGCATTGATGATAGTTGATGCACCAACATTACCAATCATGTCTTCTACTAGAAGAATTTTGCCTTCATCGACCAGAATATCTTTTTTAACGAATCCTTCACCATCGACAAAAACGTTGCCATTTTTGATCACAATCATATCGTCAGCATCAGCGGCTACTAGAAAAGAAAGGAGTAATAAATATTTAATGTATTTCATTATTTGTCCTCCCATTCTTTAACACCGATATCAAAATCCGTATATGGCATAAAGTTAGTTGCCTTATCAAAAGCAAGCGCTCCATCGATAAAGACTTTTTCTGCTTTGGTGTAAACGCTGAATGGGTTGCCACTCCATATAACAATATCAGCGTCTTTGCCCTGTTCTAAGGTTCCTGTTTGATCAAGAATCCCCAAAGACTTAGCTGGATTTTTGGTAATCCATGTCATGGCGCGACCTTCAGTTATATCAAAACCAACCTTTCTACCTGCAGCTAATGCTTTAGCTGCTTCTTGATTTAATCTTTGTATGCCACTAGCACTATCTGAATGGACAATGGCACATCCTGTGCCATCCCTAGCCTGATCAACAATTGCGATGTTGGCAATAGTCATATCATATGCTTCATGCTTGAAGCCCCACCAGTCAGCCCATAAAGCTGCGCAGACACCTTCATCAGCTAAAAGATCAGCTACCTTATAAGCCTCAACACCATGATGAAAAGTCGAAACTTTATAGCCAAACTCTTCGCCAATGTTAATCATTGTTGCCATTTCATCTGCTCTATAACAATGATTGTGGACAAGAATTTCTCCATCTAACACACCAACTAATGTTTCATTTTGCAAGTCTCTATGACTTGGATCTCTCTCCAAACGTTCTCTATGATTTTCAGCACCGATCCATGCCTTTCTGTAGCCTGCAACATTTCCCATTCTAGTTGATGGGCCTCTTGAGCTATAAACTCTCTTGGGATTTTCACCACAAGCCATCTTCAATGAATGAGGCGCACCAGGAAATTTCATTTCAGGCACAGTATTTGCCGAAATGTTTTTTAATGTGACACCTCTGCCACCAAATAAATTTGCAGAGCCAGGCAATACATGAAAAGTTGTTATTCCACCTGCCAAAGCAAGCTTGTATTGTGGGTCTTGAACCCAAACACTATGTTCTGCCCATACTTCAGCGGTTACGGGACTTGTTGCCTCATTACCATCACTACTTGTTCTTACCCCTGGAGCAGGATAAACGCCCATATGAGAATGGTTATCAATGATGCCAGGTGTAACAAATTTACCTGTTCCATCAATTTCTGTAATGTCTCCAACGATTAAATCTCTGCCAACTTCTTTTATTTCTCCATTCGCAAAGTGAACATCGTAGTTTTGAAATTTATTTCCATTTCCATCGAAGACAGTCGCGTTTCTAATGACTGTTTCTTCTGATGGTAGAGGCTCATATGTTGAAGCATATGTCCCATGTGTATCATCACTAAATTTAGTAACAGACCCCTCTGGCTTTGGGGTGAAAATTCCTGATTGCTCTGTGCAACCAAAAAGAAAAATAGCCAGCAATATTAAAATAGATTTTCTTATCATGTCTTTCTTCCTTGAATGTATAATAGTAAACAACAAAACTACCTATGCAAAGAACTGACAAACGTAAAAACGATCAACTGAGAGATGTGAGCATAACGCCAGATTTCAATATGCATGCCGAGGGCTCAGCATTAATTAAATTTGGTAACACACATGTGGTATGCAATGCGACCATTGAAAAGGCTACCCCCAGATGGATGCAAAATGATAAAAGAGGTTGGATAACAGCTGAATATGGCATGCTACCAAGATCAACAAATGAAAGAATGAATAGAGAAGCCAATAGAGGGAAACAATCTGGCCGAACTATGGAAATACAAAGACTAATAGGAAGATCATTGCGACAAGTTGTTGATTTAACAAAATTGACAGGCTATACAATTACAATTGATTGCGATGTCATTCAAGCTGATGGGGGCACTAGAACAGCATCCATAACAGGTGGAACAGTCGCATTATGTAAAGCATTAAAAAAGATAGGTAAAGAAGATGCTATAAATAATTTAGTGGCAGCAATAAGTGTTGGCATTCACAAAGGTGCGCTTGTTCTTGATCTGAATTATGAGGAAGACTCCAACGCTGAATGCGACGTGAATATTGTAATGAATGATGATCTTGAGTTTATTGAGATTCAAGGCACTGGTGAAGAAAAATCATTTTCCAAGGAAGAGTTTAATGGGCTTTTGGATCTTGCCGAGGGCGGCATAAAAGATCTTTTTAAGCTGCAAAACGAGATTATTAAAAACGGGTGAAAGATTACCAAAAAGAATTTCTTGAACTGGCCATAGAGTCAGGAGCTTTTAAGTTAGGCAACTTTACTCTTAAGTCAGGTCGACAAAGCCCTTACTTCTTTAATGCTTCTGCTCTTATCGAATATGGGGAACTAAATAAATTGGCTGATCTTTTTATTAAAAAGATTGAGGATGCAGGTATAAATTTTGATATGATCTATGGTCCTGCATATAAGGGGATATTTTTGGGGTCATTGTTAGCTACAAAATTAAGCGAAACATCACCAATGCCAATATGCTTTAACAGAAAAGAAATAAAAGATCATGGCGAAGGCGGCAATTTAATTGGTGCAAAACCTGAAGGCAAAATTTTAGTTGTTGATGACGTTATTTCATCAGGCCTGGCTATCAGAGAGAGCTTAAAACTTCTTGAACCATTCGATGTTGAAATAGTTGGGGCTTTGGTGACTTTAAATCGTCAAGAAAGAGGACAAAATAGTGATCTCATGGCTTCTTCAGAATTAGCAAATGATGGAATTAATGTGTTTGAAATAATTTCATTAGATGACCTGCTATCAGCAGAAGGGATAATATCATCATCTGATCTGCAGAAAATAGAAGAATACAGATCTCATTACAGAGGCACAGATGTTTAGTGGTATTGTGCAAAGCCTCGGAACTATTGTTTCAATTGATGAGGCAAGTGAGATAGTTACTCTTGAGGTACAAGCAACTGAAGATTTTATAAAAGATTTGAAGGTTGGAGATAGTGTTGCTGTAGATGGAGTATGCCTAACATTAACAAAGTCAGAATCAGACAGAATGTTTTTTGATGCAGTGCCAGAGACAATAAGCAAAACACTAATCAAATCTTACACAAAAGGAACAAAAGTAAATCTTGAACCTTCATTAAAGTTTAATGATTCAGTTGGTGGTCATATTGTGTCTGGGCATATTCACACAACAGGGCATATTAATCAGGTGGAGATTCATGGCGATGCAAAAGATATTGTTATTGATGCAGGGGCAGATTGGGGTAAATTCCTTTTCGAAAAAGGCTATATAGGTATCAATGGGTGCAGCATAACTTTAGGAGAGATAACTGAGGGCAGGTTTATTGTTCACCTCATTCCAGAAACACTACGCGCAACAAATCTAGATTATTTAGTTTATGGAGACCAAGTAAATCTAGAATTTGATCAAAACACAATCACTATCGTGGAAACCACTGAGAGAATATTAAGAGATCAAGCTAAGTAAAGCGGCCCTTAAATATAAACCATTCTCAACTTGCTGCAGAACTAGAGATTTCTCTGAATTAGCGACATTTGAGGTGATTTCTACACCAATATTCATTGGGCCTGGGTGCATTATGTGACCTTGAAACCCAGACTTAATTAAGAAATTATCATTGACCTGAAAATTATCTACAAACGATGTCTCATCTACACTATCAGATTCTTTGAACCTCTCTCTTTGGACTCTTAGCACATATAAAAAGTCCCTTTCCGATAAACAATTATCATTAATTTCAGTGTAGAGTGGCGCAAATTTTTGTGCGATAAGATTTTTTGGTCCTAAAAAACTAATGTCTAAACATTCCAGTATTTTTAATAGCTCTAACTTAGATGGAATAACTCGTGAATGATTAACATCTCCCAAGATTGTTATTTTGGTTTTCTCAATATCTGGATAATTTTCTGAAATCGTGTATACATCGAGCAATGCTTGTGTGGGGTGGGCAAAATTACCATCTCCTGCATTGATATAAAAAACATCATCTGGAAGCATTTTTGTAATTGTTTTTGATATTTCATCTTCAGGGTGCCTAATAATGAAGCCATCAACTTTCAATGCTAGCAAAGTCTTAATTGTGTCCTCAAAAGATTCACCCTTCATTATGGAAGATTGATCAGGAGCAAAGTCTAAAACATTAAAGCCCAAAACTTTTGCTGCGTGCTCAAAAGATAGCTTTGTTCTTGTGCTTGGCTCCAAAAAGAGTAAGCAAACTGTCTTTTTCTTGCCAACTTGCTCTAAAGCAGGCCACTCAGATTTTATTTTCTTGGTCACCTTAAAAAGATTTTTGATAAAATCTTTATTTAAGTTTTCAATAGCACCAATCTTGTTCATGTTAATTGCCTATCAATATTTGTGACTGTTTTGTTTCTCTTTAGCTGGCTTTGAATAAGAGAAAGATGGCTTAAATCTTTCACATTAATCTTTATAGACAGCTCGATAAAATTTTCATCAAGCGTTTTTGTTTTGACGTCTTGTATGTTAGATTCATTTGAAGAAATTATTGTGGAAATATCAGCAAGGACTCCAGGTTCATTCTTGAGGATAAGGCTTAAAGAACTTAAATACTCAGAACCATCAGATTTATCCCATATTACATTTGAAGATTTACCAGGCTTGTTTAATAGGTTTTTTAAATTTGGACAGCCATGACGGTGAATGGTAATTCCTTTTTCAGTATTAACAGCTAAACAAGAATCACCATAAACTGGATAACAGCATTCAGGAAAATGTATAGCTCCATATTTCTTGGATGAGCCAATTCTCAAGTCAGCACCAATATCTTTTGTTTGCTTACGACCTCTCAGGCCCTCAGCAAAACTTTGTGAGACAACATTGCTTCTTCTTCTCCCTGAACCGATATCAACCATTAACTGATTAAGTGATCGCGCCCCAAGAAGATCAAATACTCCTTTGAGCTGTTCGTTAGGGTATTCTTTAAGCTCAATGCCTGCATCTTGTAAACTATCCTCTAATAAATCCTTACCCAAAATTCTTGCATCGCTTATTTTTATATTCTTAAGCTCCTTTTTAATCTCAGTAATAGCTTTTGAAGTTATTGCATAATTCAACCAGTCTGGACTTACTGTTTTCTTTTTACTTTTAATAATTTCAACAGTTTGTCCACTTTTTAGCACTGTCGATAGAGGTGCTAATTTTTTATCAATCTCACATGACAGTGCATAATCTCCAATTTTTGTATGTACAGCATATGCAAAATCTATAGCAGAAGCCCCTTGTCTTAGTGAGAAAATTCGTCCATTTGGAGCAAATACATAAACTTCTTTTCCTTTTAAATCAGTTTTTAGGCTCTCCATAAATTCAGTTGAAGATGAGCTTCTTTTGCTCATATCAGTCAATCTCTGAACAAGCTGCCTCGACTTGGCTTGCACCAAATCGTCGCTGACCTTTGTTTTATAAAGACCATGAGATGCTATTCCGTAGTTTGCAAAAGTTTCCATTGCCGATGTTTGTATTTGCACTTCCATTGGCACACCATCAAAGGTCATTACAACAGTATGTAATGCTTGATATCCATTGGTTTTTGGAACTGCAATATAGTCTTTAAATTTTCCAGTTATGGGTGAAAACATATTATGAATGATGCCAAGCGCTCTATAAGTGTCATCTGCCTTATCAACTAAAACCCTAAATGCAAATACATCATAAATATCAGAGAAAGATAGGTGTTTTGTTTTCATCTTCTGGTAAATACTGAATATTCTTTTTTCTCTTCCAGTAATTTTTCCATCAATGCCTTGCTGTTTAAATTTATTTAATAATGATTTTTTAACCTTAGCAATTAGGGTTTTTCTATTGAGATCATTTTTCTTAAGAGCATCTTTAATAAGATTATATCTGATGGGGTGGAGGGTTTTAAATGAACACTCCTCAAGCTCTGTTGCCATTTTATGCATACCAATCTGATGAGCTAGAGGGGCGTATAAATCTAATGTTTCTTTGCTTTTTTTAATTTGTTTTTGCCTTGGTAAATGTTCAATAGTTTTAAGATTGTGTAATCTATCTGCAAGTTTAATAATTACAACTCTGACATCTTCTGCAGTAGCCAGAGCCATTTTTTGAAAATATTCTGCTTGACTTTGATCTTTAAGCTTTTCATCAAGCTGCAACAGTTTGGTCATCCCATCGACAAGCTTACTGACATTTTTACCAAATTCCTTTCTGACTTCTGCAAGCGAAATATCGCAATCCTCAACAACGTCATGTAGCAATCCTGCAATGATTGTATCCGCATCCATCTTTAGCGAAGCAAGAATCATCCCTACATTGATTGGGTGAATAATAAAAGGTTCCCCACTTTTTCTGAATTGGCCTTGATGAGCTTGGTCTGCGAAGCTAACAGCTTTTTTAATTTTTTGACTTGATGATGAGTTTAAATAAAGGTTGGATAAATGATCTAACTCAACCCCTAGTTGTGTTGTTTTCTTTTTTTTAAAAAAATTTAGCGAATCAAAC
>JBELJV010000029.1:7389-12421 GCA_042090165.1 Gammaproteobacteria bacterium | reverse complement strand
CTCCAGTGGATAAATTTCTATTAAATATTGAAGAATTATCTTTTGGCTGAACACACTCGTTCTTAAATTCAGTTGCATCAATAATTGCATCAAGGTACTCAACATCTCTTGGAGCTCTCCATCGTAAAGCACCAACAGGTGATTCAGCGTAAGGTATGCCTTTAAATACATATAAATCTGAAGCTTCAATGCCTAAATAGTTACCTGATTTGGATTTAACTACTATATCTTTATCTATTTCATTTACATTTGGTGATGTTGAGCAAGAAGCTGTTACAAGCAATATTAAAATTGCGATTGAATATCTGATCATTAAATTAAAGATTGAAGATTTAAGTTAAGGGTATTAAATTTATTTTCAATGTCACCTGCTTCTTGACTTCCGCCTTGCGCAAAATCATCTCTTCCTCCACCGCTACCATTAAAGGCAGTATTGACGAGCTGAATAAGACCTTTTGCAGTGAATTTTTTATTTTGTTTGGCTGTGACTATGTAGGACACCTTTTCATCATCTGTTGAGATTAAAATAGAGAAGCTGACTGCAGCATCCTTTACTGATTTATCAGCATACCGACGTAACATCTCAATGGATGCATTGCTATGCACCACAACCTGCCCTTTTTTTCCATCAACTAAATGCGATTCACTAAGGAGGGTTTCAGAACTTAAACTTTTTTCTGTTTTTTTTGATGACTTTAGGTTCTTATTTTCTTTTAGCAGGCCTGATACTCGTGTTTCCAGTTCCTCATTTGGAACATTTAATATCTCAGATAGTTTTTTAAGCTTGTTTAGTGCGTCTTTTGATTTTTCAATTAAGTTTGATCCTGTCATAGCTTCAATCCTTCTTACTCCTGAAGAAACCGATGTTTCATTAGATATAATAAACCCATCTATTTCAGATGTGTTAGTAACATGTGTCCCGCCACATAATTCTGTTGAAAAATCTCCTCCAATTTTCAGTACCCTAACCTCATCGCCATACTTGTCACCAAAGAATGCCAACGCACCATTCTCAATAGCTTGATCAAAAGACATTGACTCAACAACAGTTTCAGAGCTTTTTTGGATTTGTTCGTTAACTAGATTCTCAACATCGCTAATCTCAGTTTCAGAAAGCTTTTTATTGTGAGAAAAATCAAATCTGAGCTTTTCATCAGTAACTAATGATCCTTTTTGGAAAACAGAATCACCTAAAACTTTTCTAAGAGCAGAGTGCAGTAAGTGTGTTGCAGAGTGGTTGTTGACAATGTTTTTTCTTCTTTCTTCATCAATAAATAATGTTGCTTGATCTTCGAGCTTAATATTCCCTTTCTCAACAACTACATGATGGAGATGAAAATCACCAATTTTTTTGCAATCCACTACCCTAATATCAAATTCCTTTCCAACAACTGAGCCTTGATCTCCAACCTGGCCACCTGATTCAGCATAGAAAGGTGTTTTTGAAAAAATAGCAAAGCCTTTTTTATCAATAGATTTCGCCTCATTCCCGTCTTCATCAAATAAAGCTATGCACTGGCCCTCACATTTTGCATCAGTGTAACCCACAAATTTTGATTTAAGTTTTGGATTGATAACAATATCTTTTACATCAAACTTTGAGTTCTTTTTTGAACCTTCTTTTTGGACCTGCATAAGGGAGTTAAATAAGTCTTGATCTATTTCAAAGCCTTTTTCAGATGCCATGGTCATTGTTAGGTCAATAGGAAAACCGTATGTGTCATGTAGTTTAAATGCGATTTCTCCTGACATTTTTTCTGAATTTTTTGTAGGAATATTTTGCTCAAAAATTTTAATGCCGGCAGATAGAGTCTTAAAAAATAATGTTTCTTCCACTTTTAAGATATCTTTTATCTTTGAAAATTTGGTGAATTCGTCTGGGAAGTCTGCTGCATAAATATCTTGCAAAGCATTAAGCTGGTTATGCATAAATGGTTCTTTTAAGCCCATCTTATATCCATGCCTAATTGCTCTCCTTACAATTCTTCGTAAAACATAACCTCTTCCTTCATTCGAAGGATAAATATCTTCAGACATGAGAAAAAATGCAGCTCTTATATGGTCAGCAATAACATTCAAAGATTGATCATTCGGTTCTGAAAATTCACCAGATATTTCATCTTTAAATCTCTTAATTGCGTCTATTTCAAAGTTTGAACCAGTATTTTGCATAACTGAACATATGCGTTCCAAGCCCATACCAGTATCGACACATTTGTTTGGGAGTGGGGTAAGCTTGCCTCTACTGTCTCTATTAAACTCCATGAAAACCAAGTTCCATACCTCTACATACCTGTCCCCAGTATCTCCATCACTTGGTTTTTTCCCTTCATACTCTTCTCCATAGTCGTAAAATATTTCAGAGCACGGCCCGCATGGACCTGTATCGCCCATGGACCAAAAATTATCTTCATCGCCTAACCTTGCGACCCGATCTTTTGGAACTCCTATTTTATCAATCCAGATGCTTTCTGATTCTGAGTCTGTCTCATGCACAGTGATCCATAGCTTGTCAGCTGGAATCTTTAGATCAACTGTCAAAAATTCCCAGGCATATTCGATTGCACCTTCTTTGAAGTATTCACCAAAGCTAAAGTTACCCAACATTTCAAAAAAAGTTTGGTGTCTTGTGGTGAATCCAACATTTTCTAGATCATTATGCTTTCCACCTGCCCGCAAACATTTTTGAGAAGTCGTAGCGCAATAATCTCTAGTTTCTAGTCCTAGAAAAGTATCTTTAAATTGAACCATCCCTGCATTAGTGAACATAATACTGTCGTCACCATGGGGCACAAGGTCGCTTGAAGCAATTTGTTTATGCCCCTTAGATTCAAAATACTTTAAAAACCTTTTTCTTAATTCACTTAACTTCATGTTTCAATTCATCTTTGTATTTTTTTGATTTCTGTGTGTAAAACTCAGCACTAAGTTTTAAAAATTTTACCTCATCGTCAGATAGCTCACGTACGACTTTTGCAGGACTACCCATAATTAAGCTATTTGCAGGAAATTCCTTTCTTTCTGTAATTAGTGAGTTGGCTCCAATAATACAATTTTCTCCAACTACTGCATGGTTCATGATAACAGTACCCATGCCAATAATTGTATTATCTCCAATCTGAGCACCATGCACTATTACTTTATGTCCAACAGTTACATCCTGACCAATTACCACAGGGATTCCTTCGTCAGTGTGAATTACTGAGTTATCTTGAACATTTGAGCCCTGTTTGATGTGAATGAGATCATTATCCGCTCGGATAGTAACGTTAAACCAAACCGAAACATCAGCATCCAGCACAACATTTCCAATTAAATCTGCTGAGTCAGCAATCCAAACATCCGCATAATCAAATTTAGGTTTTTTTTCTCCTAGGCTATAAATCATATGTCTATTATAATTGGTAAAGATTTTTTTATGAATTTTTGTCCAATATGTTCTTCTGCTGAAATAATAAAAGCTATTCCTGATGATGACAATCGTGAAAGAGATGTTTGTCAAAGTTGCGGGGAAATTTTTTATGTGAATCCAAATATTGTTACTGGTGTATTACCCTACAATGATCAAGGTGAAATTCTTTTATGCAAAAGATCTATTGAGCCAAGAGACGGCTTTTGGACTCTGCCAGCCGGCTTTTTGGAAAATGGTGAAAGTATCCAAGAAGGTGCAGAACGAGAGACACTTGAGGAAGCAAAACTTCATGTAAGTGATGTGAAATTATTTACTATTTTGAGCGTTCCTCATATAAATCAAATCTATACTTTCTTCTCCGGTAAAATTGTAAATGATGATTTTGGGCCGACTCCTGAAAGCAGCGAAGTGAAATTATTTAAAGTTGATGAGATTCCTTGGGAGGAACTTGCATTCCCAACAGTAATAAAAACCTTAAAAATTTATCTTGAGCATGGTGATGAGAAAGTTTTTAATGAGGTCTTGGAATACAAGCGCTAGTTTTTCTTAGAAAACAAGTAAGCATTGTCAAACATCTTAAACCATGGGGATAATTCTCCCCAATCTTTGGGAGCCCATGAGAATTGTTTGGTTAAAAATGTTCTTTCTGGGTGAGGCATCATGATTGTTATTCTTCCATCATCATTACAAACACCAGCCACTCCATTTAGAGATCCATTTGGATTGAATGGGTAAGTTTCTGTTGATTTATGGTTTGGATCCACGTAACGTGCCACTACATTTTTTTCATTTTGATCAAATACTGCTCGGCCTTCTCCATGAGAGACCATTACGGGTATTGTGCTACCTTCCATTCCCTTAAATAAGATAGATTTGCTGTCTTGAAGCTGTAACTGAACCAATCTACATTCGTATTGATTAGAAAAATTCTTTATAAATTTTGGCATTGACTCTCCACCAGGGATCAATGCTTTCAAGCCAGACATAAACTGACACCCATTACAAATTCCTAAAGCAAATTTTCTATCGTTGTTTAAAAATTCAGAAAAAATTGAGTTAATTTCTTGATTAAAGAGGATTGTATTTGACATGCCTGAGCCTGCACCGAGAACATCGCCGTAGGAAAAGCCACCTGGAATCACAAGACCACTATATTCATCAAAATTCTTTATCTTTGTGGCTATTTGACTCATATGAACGTCATGAACTTCAAAACCTGCAGCCATTAATGCTGCTGCCATATCATAATGGCCGTTTATGCCCTGTTCTCGTAATAATGCTATCTTTGGCTTTTTTCCAAAGAGGTTTTTTTGTGCTGAAGGTATATTAAATTGAATATCTGGAGTTAAGAATTTTTGAAATTCTTGATTAGTTTTTCTTTCGCTTTCTGCAGTTTCAATATTGTCTCTTAATCTCTGGACCTTATAACTTACATCGCTCCATGCATTAAATAAATTTTGCAATGTATCTGAAAAAACTGTTTCATTAAAATGAAAAATATTTACAACTTGTTTGTCTGTTGTCTTTGCTACATCTGCATAAGAAAGATTGCTATTCTTCAGCATTTCTTTAACTTTGGCTAAGTTTTCATTTTGCACCTCAATTACAAGTCCAGCCTCT
>JBELJV010000029.1:3147-7289 GCA_042090165.1 Gammaproteobacteria bacterium | reverse complement strand
TTCTTTAACTTTGGCTAAGTTTTCATTTTGCACCTCAATTACAAGTCCAGCCTCTTCAGCAAACAAAGATGGAATTAGTTTTTCTCTTGATGAAATATCCATCCTCACATCCAAACCTTTGCTTGAACATAATGACATTTCTATTAACGAAGTTACCAAACCACCATCTGAAATATCATGCATCGCGCTAATTAATGATGAATCTAAAAGATCTTGGGCAGTGTTAAACAAGCTTTTTAAATTTTCTGGATCATCAATATCTGGTGTTACTCCGCCATAAAGTTTCTGCGTTTGATAGAGAGCACTGCCGCCCATTCGAGGCTCATCATCATGCATCCAAATATGTACTAGTGTTGAATCCTTATGCTGTAACTCTGGTGTAACTGATTTTCTAAGATCCTTAACATTTGAAAAAGAAGATATATTTAAAGTCATTGGAGATGTAACAGATTTTGTTTCACCATCCTCATTCCAAGTTACATTCATTGAAAGTGAATCTTTCCCAACTGGTATTGAAACATTTAATGCATCAGCAAGATTCGCCAAACTTTGTACCCCTCTTAATAAATCACCTCGCTCATCAGCAGTTTTAGTTGAACTCATCCAGTTAGCAGAAAAACAGATTGAACCCAAATCTTGGTGCTTAACACCACACATATTGGTAATAGCTTCCGCTAGTGCCATGCGAGATGATGCTTCTGGATTTTCAATTGCTAAATTAGGTTTTTCACCTACTGAAATAACCTGACCTGAGTATGAATCATAATTATCAAGCGTTGCTGCATAATCGCTGACTGGCATTTGTTTATTACCAATAAGTTGGTCTCGGTATACAAGCCCGTTTACAGTCCTGTCACCGATAGTGACTAAGAATTTCTTTGAGCCGACGGCTGGAAACTTTAGAACATTATTTAGCAGTATTCCTATATCTTCTTCAGGTAGCTCTTCTTTAGGTGTGGTTCGTAAAAAATCTTGAGCAATGAGTTCAGGTAGAGGTATATCACCAAACAAGTCATCAAGAGCTAAGTTAACAATTACCTCATCTTTGAAATTGACTTTAACTATTTTTTCTTGGGTAAGATTACCTGCTACTGAAAATGGACATCTCTCTCTTTGACATATGTATTCTAAAGCAGGTAGTTTTTCTTCTGGGATTGAGAAAACATACCTTTCTTGTGACTCATTGCACCACAGTTCCATAGGTGACATAGTCATATCTGTTGAATAGATTGCATTTAGATCGATATCCACTCCAAGTTTAGTGTCTTTTGCTAGCTCGGGAATTGCATTTGAGATGCCCCCTGCCCCAACATCATGAATAAAGGTAATAGGGTTTTTGGAACCTCTTTCATTGAATTTGTCCAAGACTTGTTGCGCTCTTCTTTGCATTTCTGGGTTAGATCTCTGTACTGATGCGTAATCTAAATCTGAATTTGAGTTTGTTTTTTTAGTTGAACTTGCTGAGCCTCCCCCTAAACCTATAAGCATGGCAGGCCCACCCAGAACAATAACTAGATCACCAGGCTGGGGTTCACCTTTTTTAATTTGGTCTTCTTTAATTGATCCAATACCACCTGCCAACATAATAGGCTTATGAAAACCATATTCCTTGTATTCAAGTGTTCTAAAATAACCATAGATTGCTGGCCGGCCAAACTCGTTGTTATAGGCTGCTGAGCCTAAGGGAGCATCTCTTATTATCTCCATTGGGCTGCTAAGAAAATCAGGCTTATTGGGATTAGTTTCCCAACATTCTAAAGCTTTAGTCAGTCTAAGATGAGATAAACAAAGCCCCATAAAGCCAGCTTTAGGACGTGCTACTCGTCCAGTTGCAGAACAATCTCTGATTTCACCACCAGAACCTGTTGCAGCTCCTTCATATGGTGAGATGCCTGTAGGGTGATTGTGTGTTTCAACTTTAATAGT
This sequence comes from Gammaproteobacteria bacterium, assembly GCA_042090165.1. Lineage (GTDB taxonomy): Bacteria > Pseudomonadota > Gammaproteobacteria > Magnimaribacterales > TMED112 > TMED112. The sequence goes on along the minus strand of JBELJV010000029.1, from coordinate 5,363 downwards.
TGTATGAACTTTTTCTGGTGTTTGTTTGAATACATCATCACCTGAAATTTCCAACATACTCTCTGAGAAAGATGACATCACTGCTGAATTGTCATGGTAGGCAGACAAAACATGTGACATATCAGGTTTGGTTGTAGATTTAATAGCATCAAAAAGAGAGTCATGGCTAAAAGGAATGTCAGTTTTCCATTTTGATCTAAAAATTTTATGTCGACAGTGTTCAGAGTTAATCTGAGCGAACATCATAAGCTCAGCATCTGTTACAGGCCTATTTAACTTAGTAAATAAATCCTGAAGATATTTTTTCTCATGATCATTTAAGGCAAGACCAAGCTCATTATTAAGCTCCTCTAACAAAGATTCATCTTCATGGATGTTGAATTTATTTGTAAGCCTTCGCTCTCGAGTTTTAAAAATTTCTTTAGTTGAATCTAGATCAGAAAAGTTCGACTCAGTCATTCTATCGAAGTAATTACTTATAATTTCTTCATGTTGTTCGGCATTACCCTCAAACCCTTTAAATTGCTCAACTCTAATGAGCGAATCTACGCCAATATTTTTGAAAATATCTTGCGCCTTGCTTGACCAAGAGCTTTGTGTGCCAAGCCTAGGTGTCAAAATTAAATTTGGAGCAAAAGCAATTTCTTTTGCAGCTAATATTTTTTTTATCTTTGGAAGGTCTTCAGCGCCATCCTTAAGTTGGACGGCATATAGATAAGAATTATTAAGATTTAGCGCTTTGCCAAATATTCTCTTTTCGTCGAGCGCTGAAATGACTTCATCACCTTGTAAGAAAATTGTTTGGTGAGCCATTATGCTTTATTTATGAGTACCTTATCTTTAAGTTCTTTGATTAAATCTCTGTAGCGAGCTGCCTCTTCAAAATCTAAGTTCTTTGCTGAACTTTTCATTAATTTTTCAAGCTTCTTTATCTCTTTACCAATGTTATGGTAATTAACTTTTGATACATCATATAGATCGGCAGGCTCATTAGTTTCACTTTTTTGTTTTTTAAGTGCTCTGGCACCCTCCATTACGTCTTTAATTCTTGATGTTGCTGTTTTTGGCGTGATGTTATTTTCAATATTATATTTTTCTTGAATATCTCGTCTTCTATTTGTCTCAGCAAGAGCTCTGTCTATTGAGCCAGTTATTTTATCCGTGTATAGAATTGCTTTACCCTCAAGGTTTCGTGCAGCTCGTCCAATAGTTTGGATAAGTGAACCCTCTGATCTTAAGAAGCCTTCTTTATCGGCATCTAAAATTGCAACTAAACCAACTTCTGGCAAGTCGAGACCCTCTCTAAGCAGATTTATCCCGACTAAGATATCAAATTCGCCAAGCCTTAAATCTCTTAATATTTCTACTCTTTCAACTGAATCGACATCAGAGTGCATATATCGAACGCGTAAGCCTTTTTCGTATAAGTAGTCTGTTAAATCCTCTGCCATTTTTTTTGTGAGAGTTGTAATCAATGTTCTGAAACCTTTTGCTGTTGTTGCTGCTGCCTCCTCTAAGACATCTTCAACTTGATGTGTGGCGGGTTTGATTTCAACCTGAGGATCAACAAGCCCTGTTGGCCTAACAAGTAGTTCAACCTGATTGTCTGAATTTCCTTTTTCCCATTTTCCAGGTGTTGCTGAAACAAATACTCTCTGTGGGGCAAGTTTGTTCCATTCTTCAAATTTTAATGGCCTGTTATCAAGAGCACTTGGTAGTCGAAAACCATATTCCACCAAAGTTTCTTTCCTTGATCGGTCTCCTTTGAACATTCCTCCTATCTGTGGAACTGAAACATGGGATTCATCCATAAAGACAATTGCGTTCTTAGGCACATAGTCAAATAAACATGGTGGAGCTTCACCAGGCTTTCGTCCCGATAAATATCTAGAATAGTTTTCAACTCCATTGCAATAGCCCAGCTCAGCCATCATTTCTAAATCATAATTTGTTCGTTCCTCAAGCCTTTGTGCTTCAAGTAACTTATTGTTAGCTTTCAACTCAATCAATCGCTCATCTAATTCTGTTTTAATTTGCTCAATAGCACTATCAATAGTTTCTTGAGGAGTAACGTAATGTGTTTTTGGAAAAACAGTTACTCTTGGCACATCTCTATAAATTGAACCAGTTAATGGGTCAAAATAAGAAATGTTTACGACCTTATCAAATTCTAATTCAATACGAATAGCTTCTTTTTCTGCTTCAGCAGGGAAAAT
>JBELJV010000029.1:0-3047 GCA_042090165.1 Gammaproteobacteria bacterium | reverse complement strand
TATCAAATTCTAATTCAATACGAATAGCTTCTTTTTCTGCTTCAGCAGGGAAAATATCTATTACATTTCCCCTTACCCTAAAGTTAGATCTTTGAAAATCTAAATCATTTCTTGAATACTGCATGGTAGCTAGCTGCCTCAAAATATCTCTTTGGTTTACTTCTTCTCCACGGCTTAAATTGAGAACCATTTTTAAATAAGATTTTGGATCGCCCAAACCATAAATGGCTGAAACCGATGCTACGACAATGGTGTTTTCTGATTCAATCAAAGCTTTCGTTGCTGACAATCGCATTTGCTCAATGTGTTCATTGATGTTGGCATCTTTGGCAATGTAAGTATCAGAAGAAGGCACGTACGCTTCAGGCTGATAGTAATCGTAGTAAGAAATAAAGTACTCAACCCTGTTCTCTGGAAAGAAATCTTTAAATTCACCATAAAGCTGAGCAGCTAACGTTTTATTTGGCGCCATAATAATGGCAGGCCTTTGAGTTTCCTCGATAACTTTTGCAATGGTATAAGTTTTTCCTGACCCAGTTACACCAAGTAAGGTCTGATTAAGCAGACCATTGTTTAGATTTTCAACAATTTTTGTGATTGCAGCAGGTTGATCTCCCTTCGGAGAGAAATCAGAGATTACTTTAAAGCCTGACATTGTTTTTAATTTCTAAATAGTTGTATATAATTCCTATTCGTTCCCCGATAGCTCAGTTGGTAGAGCAACTGACTGTTAATCAGTGGGTCACTGGTTCGAGCCCAGTTCGGGGAGCCACTTTCTGATTGATATTGTCGCCTAAATTATCGAATAGATCACTATAAAGTGGAGAATTGCAGCTATTGATACCATAGAATGAAAAACTTCATGGTACCCAAAAATTTTTGGAGACAGTTTTGGGTATTTGAGACCGTAACCGACTGCACCAATAACATAAAGAAAAGCACTTAGAATTATCAACACGCTGTTAGCAACTGAAAATACCTCAAACATCGTTGAAAAGTACGGTAGTGAAATAAGACCCATGCCCAGATAAATGGCTGCTCTTAACAATCTATTGATATTGGGGAAAAAAATGACTTGAGCAGCACCAAACAAAGCAACGCACCAAATCAATATCAACAGAAATAATCCATCAGGCCAGGGAATAACTAAAAGTGCAATGGGTGTAAACGAGCCGGCAATCATAAGAAATATTCCAATATGATCGAGTTTTCTCATTCTTTTTTTTATCAATGTGTTCCAGTTAAACCTATGATAAAGCGCACTAAAACCAAACATCATCATGACAGCAGCAGAATAAATTGATGTTGCGACATATTCAGAAGCATTGCTGCTCTTAACAATTAGTGGCGTGCATGCTCCGATAGCAATGAAAAACATCGCTTGATGAAAAGTGCCTCTCAGTAGGGGTTTTATATCTGCCATTTTGTGATGTTTTATCCTTATTCGACGTTAAATAACTTGCTGTAAATGCTCCATTGATCATGAATTTTTATTAGTGATAACGTATCTAAAAAAGTGATCCCCAAATATTTATCTCTAATTTTGACTGCTGCGGTTGTGCCCTCAACATAAGTTGAGAGTATTTCAAACTCTACTTCTGCCGGTTCTTGTGCTGCAACAAATCCTGCAAAATCCTCAGTACTCATTTCTAAAAAATCGCCATGAAGATGGCCCACAACTTTTGCATTTGGATGAAAAGCTTCTCTGACCTTATCTGCACTAGATTCTTTCATTGATTCAACGTATGTTTCAACTACTTTCTTAACACTTTCTAAACTACTCATATTTCTCCAAAAATTTAATTATAAAATTTTATCGACTGCTTCAGCTATTCTTTCTGCACATTTTGGATAGTTTCTTATCCAAAGTTCAGGTTCGATAATCTCTAATTCAGATAAGTAAAAATTCTTATCATTGTCCCAAACTATATCTACCCTTCCATATACTGGTTTTGTTTTACAAGTTTCAAAGACTTTTTCAGCGAAATTAATCTCTGCCTTTGTAGGTATGTAATTATGAACCGTACCACCAAAATCATCTTGTACGCGAAAATCACCTGGCTGAGCTTTTTTTAGAATTGCATGAGTAAACTTTCCATCGAACACCATCAAAGAAGCCTCTCCTAATTGGGTAATGGTTTCGAAATAAGGCTGTACGAGCATATTCCTTTCTTGCACAAGACTGTTGAATAATTTTTCATTAGCTTGAATTTCATTGGCAAGGATTTTATATGTCTTAAAAGCTGAGGCAGAAATTGCAGGCTTAATTACTAAATCTTTCCATTGGTTTCTTTTAGCAATTTCATGAAGTTTCATGTTGCAGCCTTTATCAGCAAAATAGGTTGGCACAGTCTCAATGCCCCAACTACTCATATCTTTTAAATAATGTTTATCAATATTCCATTTGATAAGCTCATAGGAATTAATTAATCTCGTTTTGGTTTTGACTTGTTCCAGCCACTCCCAAAATTCATCAAATCTTTCGAAATAATCCCATACCGTTCGAAAAAGAACAGATTTGGTCTGATGCCATTCATAAGATGGATTATCCCAATAAGTAATATCAACTTTTAAACCTTGACCTTCAAATGCAGATTTCAGAAGTTCTTGCTCAAGAAGAATGTTTTGAATATAAGGCGTGACATTGTCGGGCTTATAGTAAGCCCGACAGGTCAAAAGAGTAATATCTGTCATTAAGGTTAAAGCAACTTATCTTTAAGATATTCGAGTTGCAACGTAGTCATATAAGCAGATTGTTTTAAGTTGGCAGCAGCTGAGTGCCCTCCTTCTATGTTCTCGTAGTAGATGACTTCATGACCCTGATCTAACATCTTCTTAGCCATTTTTCTAGCATGCCCAGGATGTACACGATCGTCTTTTGTAGATGTGTAAAAATAAATCTCTGGGTAATTTTTGTCTGCAAAAACATTCTGATATGGTGAATACTTGCTTATAAAACTCCATTCCTCAGGATTGTCTGGGTCACCATATTCATCTACCCATGAAGCACCAGCTAAGAGCTTGTCATATCGATACATATCTAGAAG
>JBELJV010000028.1:7128-12508 GCA_042090165.1 Gammaproteobacteria bacterium | reverse complement strand
TAACTAACTGTGCTGTGATCATAGTAATTTACTCTTCGGTTTTAGTTGCAGCTTTTTTGGCTGGTGCTTTCTTAGCTGGAGCTTTTTTGGCTACAGTAGTTTTGGTTGCAGCTTTCTTAGCTTGAGCTTTTTTGGCTGCAGTAGTTTTGGTTGCAGCTTTCTTAGCTGGAGCTTTTTCTTCAACTTTTATTTCTTCAACTTTTTCTGTTTGTTCTTCAGCTGCAGTCTCAACCTTTTCATCCACTTCTTCTGATGCATCAACAGTTACTTTCTTAGTTGATGAGTTGAGTGAGAAAACTTTAGGCCCTTTGTCGCCATCAAGTTTTTGCACTAAGCCCTGCTTCCTTGCTGAATCTTGTCCTTCAAGAACTGCTTCAGCTAGCAGATTAAGAACAAACTTAATTGTTTTAGATGAATCATCATTGATTGGTACAAAGTTTGTAAGATTCTTAGGGTTGCTGTTTGTATCAACAAGACCATAGACTGGAATACCCATTTTTTGTGCTTCTTGAACAGCGATCTTTTCATTTTCAACGTCTATGACAAATATTGCATCTGGAAGACCTTTCATGTCTTTTACGCCATCGAAAACTAAGGAAAGTTTTTTCATTTCTTTCTCAAGCATGACAGCTTCTTTCTTGATCATGTTCTCAAGCTGTCCAGATGATTTGTTTTCTTGATATTCAAGAAGTTTGTTAATTGGAACCTTGATAGTTTTCCAGTTAGTTAACATACCACCTAACCATCTATGTGAAATGTATGGCATACCAGTTTTCTGACCGAACTCTTCAACATAGCTTGAGGCCACTCTCTTTGTTCCAACCACCATAACTTTGTTTCCAACAGAAGATAGTGCTCTAAATGTTTCGTATAACTCAACTATCTTCTCTTGAGTTTTATAAAGATCGATTATGTGGATATTATTTTTTTCACAGAAAATATAATCCTCCATGTGAGGATTCCAAAATCTTTTCCTGTGCCCGAAGTGAGCACCTAGTTCAAATAGTTGTTCAATGCTTATGTTTAATTTACTCATGTATCTCTTCAATTAAGGTCTGCATATAATAAAGGTTTTTAGGCTTTTGGTAAAACCATTTTGCAATATTTAATGCTCCTTGTGCATAAATACTTCTATTTGCAGTATCGTGGCGTAATTCTAAGCTTTCAAAATTATTTGAAAATGCTATTTTATGGCTATTTTTATCCTCATCTGTTCTATCAAATTCAATCTTATCTGTACTCAATTGAAGCATACGAGCAAAATCCTTAGCTGTTCCAGAAGGAGCATCTTTTTTTGATTTGTTATGGCTTTCAGAAATATGGATTTCCGATGATTGATCTATTTTTGATATTTTTTTAACAAAATCTTTCATCAAAGCAGTTACTACTGAAGTATTTGGCGCAATAAATACAGGCATTTTTTCTGATAAAGCAATAATGCTTTTCTCTTCGTCATTTGATAGCCCAGTTGAGCAAAAGATTAACGGCTTACAGTGTTTTTTATACATCTTAATACGAGAACTGATATTCTGAGCATCAGCAAAGTCAACAAACATATCAAATGCATTCTTTGGATCATCAACAAATAAAGAATTAATTTGTTCATTAAGATGCATGCTTCCTACCTCCTTACCCACAAGAGATGAGTCAGGTTTTACGACATAATTTGTAATTTCAAATTCTTTATTCTGTTGGACTTCAGAAGTGAGAGCTTTTCCCATCTTCCCCGCTGCGCCCACAAGACTTAATTTCATTACTTAAATTTTTTATTGATTTTAGATTTAAATGAGGTTGACTCATGAAAATTATTTTCACTGTCTTGAAAGGCTTCTTGAATCCATTTCTTTTGCTTGCTTGACAACTTTTCAGGCGTTTCAACAACTACCCTTACATAAAGATCACCAGAAACTTTCCCCCTCAATGAACCTGCTCCTAAGTCTTTAAGCTTGAATATTTTTCCAGTTTGAGTTTCAGGAGGTATTTTCAATAATACCTTCTTTGTTAAAGTTGGTATTTCAATTTCGTCACCTAAAATAGCCTGGTCAATTCTTATGGGAGCTTCAAGATACAAATGATTGCCTTCTCTTTCAAAGAAATCATGCTTGACTACATTTATCACAATAAATAAATCGCCATGCTCACCACCGTATTGGCTTGGCTCACCTTCACCTGAGAGTCTAATTTTATTTCCAGTATCTACTCCTGCTGGAATATTCACTGAAACCTTTTTGCTTGAGTTGGGAAGCCTAATTTCAATATCTTTACCAAATACAGCCTCTTCTAAAGATAGTTCCAAAGACATTTGGATGTTTCGGCCTCTTGGTGGCCTTCTTCTTCCGCCAGCTCCAAAGATATCGCCAAAGATATCTCCAAATATTTCATCTCCAAAAATATTATTAAAAATATCATTGATATTTACATCCTGAAAGCCCTGATGGCCAAAATTACTATTGACCCCTTGATGTCCAAATTGATCGTATGCAGTTCTTTTTTGCTGATCACTCAAAACTTCATAAGCTTCTGCTGCCTCTTTGAACTTATCTTCTGCTTCTTTGTTACCCGGATTTTTGTCAGGATGATATTTAATCGCAAGCCTTTTAAAGGCTTTTTTTAATTCAGGGCCTGTTGCGCTTCTGTCAACACCAAGAATTTCATAATAATCCCGTTTCACGATTATTTATCTTTTTCTTCATCAACCTCTTTGAAATCAGCATCGACTGCATCATCTTCTTTTTCGGTTGCTTCGCCGTCTGGTTGTTGAGCAGCTTCTTTCTTGAATAACTTGTCTGATAGTGGCTGTGCAACTTTTGATAACTCTTCAACAGATTTATCAATATCTTCTTTGCTGTCTGACTTGCATGCCTCTTCAACTTTTTCTATTGCTTCTGATAAAGATTTTGTTTCGTCTTCTGATAACTCGTCTTTGTTTTCTTCCATAGCTTTCTTTGTCGAGCTAGCAAGACCATCAGCCATATTCCTTGAAGCAATTAATTCTTCAAACTTTTTATCTTCTTCAGCATTCATTTCAGCATCTTTTACCATTTTTTCAATCTCTTCATCTGATAGACCGCTTCCACCCTGAATGGTGATTGATTGTTCTTTATTGGTTGAATTATCTTTAGCTGATACATTAATTATACCGTTGGCATCTATATCAAATGTAACAGCAATTTGTGGAGTTCCTCTTGGTGCTGCAGAAATATCTGTGAGGTTGAATTGACCTAGTGATTTGTTGTCTGAAGCTTTCTTTCTCTCTCCCTGAAGAACATGTACTGTCACAGCAGTTTGATTGTCTTCAGCCGTAGAATATACCTGGGATTTATTAGTTGGGATGGTAGTATTTTTCTCAATCATTGGAGTCATAACTCCCCCAAGAGTTTCAATTCCAAGTGTTAAAGGAGTTACATCAAGAAGTAATACATCGGATCTTTCCCCACTCAGCACTGCTCCTTGTGTTGCGGCCCCTAGAGCAACCGCCTCATCAGGGTTAATATCTTTTCTAGCTTCTTTACCAAAAAAATCAGCAACAACTTTCTGCACCATTGGCATTCTTGTTTGGCCACCAACTAATATGACTTCATCAATGTCTTTGGCACCTAACTTAGCATCTTTTAAAGCGGTTTTTACTGGATCCATGCTTCTATTAACAAGATCTCCCACTAGAGATTCCAGTTTAGCTCGTGTAATTTTTTGAACGAGGTGCTTTGGACCACTTGCATCTGCAGTTATATATGGCAAGTTAACTTCTGTCTGATCGGTTGTTGATAGCTCTATTTTTGCTTTTTCTGCAGCTTCTTTCAACCTTTGTAGAGCCATTGGATCTGTATTCAAATCAAATCCAGATTCCTTTTTAAATTCATCAATGAAGTGATTGATAAGGATTAAATCAAAATCTTCACCTCCAAGGTGCGTATCACCAGATGTAGAAATAACTTCAAATTGATATTCTCCATCTACGTTTGTCATTTCAATAATTGAAATATCGAATGTGCCGCCACCTAAATCATAAACAGCTATCACACCATCTTTCTTTAATTTATCTAAACCAAAGGCCAACGCTGCTGCTGTAGGTTCATTAATTATTCTCTTAACCTCAAGGCCAGCAATTTTACCTGCTGCTTTTGTAGCTTGTCTTTGTGAATCATTGAAGTAAGCCGGTACTGTAACCACAGCCCCATCTACTTTCTGGCCAAGGTAATCCTCAGCGGTTTTCTTCATTTTTTTAAGTATTTCTGCTGAAACTTGTGGTGGGGCCATCTTATTTCCATCAACCTCAACCCACGCATCACCATTATCTGCTTCTACAATGCCATACGGTGCAATTTTCATGTCTTTTTGAATGACATCATCCTTAAACTTTCTGCCAATTAATCTTTTGACTGCAAACAAAGTTTTATCTGGGTTTGTAACTGCCTGTCTTTTAGCTGCCTGTCCAACAAGCACCTGACCATCACCAGCATATGCAACAACTGACGGTGTTGTTCTGTTCCCCTCTGCATTAGATATAACTTCGGGCTCTGAACCCTCCATTACCGCTACACATGAATTAGTTGTACCTAAGTCTATTCCTATAACTTTTCCCATGTTGTTCCTGTTCTTAAATTGTAATATTTACTTTTTATTTACCACGACAAGAGCTGGCTTAACCACTCTATCATTGAGTGACCAGCCTCTTTCAAGGGTTTTTGCAATAAAATTGTCTTTCTCCCCTGGCTCATTAACCGTCGAAACTGCTTCATGCAATTCCGGGTCAAACTCTTGCCCTGTTGGATAAATAGGAACAATCTTGAAATTCTCAAGGGTTTTTTCAAATGAATCTAAAATTAGCAAAATACCCTCTTTGTCAATTTTTTTATCATCACCCGTGTTTTCGATAGCTTTTTCCAATGAGGTGATAATTGGAACTAGTGAAACTAGTAGTTCGGTATTGGCATATTTCAAAGCATTGCTAAGTTCATTGCTTGTCCTTCTTTTAAAATTTTCTAGTTCTGCAGCAGATCTAAGTGAATCTTCCTTGAGCGATTCAACTTTCTCTAAAAGCTCTTCATAGGTCAGATTATTTAAATCTGAATCAATTTGCAGATCTTCATGGCTTTCTTCAATGACATCTTTAGGCTTGCCATCAATCTTATCTTCTTTTTTGCTCATATTTATTTTTGTTTTTTCTTTACGTATAGCACCAAGCTTTGATCCAACAGTTCATACCCATACTCTGCTGCAATTTCTCTTTGCTTTCTCTTAATTGTTTCATCATGGAACTCAGTTACCTCACCAGTATCAACACAGACCATATGATCATGATGCTCAGCATCAATCAATTCATAAACTGACTTATTAGCGTCAAATTGATGTTTTACAACGATGCCAGCATTTTCAAACT
>JBELJV010000028.1:0-7028 GCA_042090165.1 Gammaproteobacteria bacterium | reverse complement strand
ACTGACTTATTAGCGTCAAATTGATGTTTTACAACGATGCCAGCATTTTCAAACTGAGTTAAAACACGATAAACAGTTGCTAAACCTATATCATAGTTGTTGATGACAAGCTCTCTGTAGATGTCTTCAGCGGTATAATGATGGTGTGTACCAGAAGTTGCCTGAAGAATCTCTAAGATTTTAATTCTTGGTAAAGTTGCCTTCAAGCCAGCTTCTTTTAAATTTGTATTGGTTTTATCGCTCATAACATTTATTCTATCTCAAATGAAAAAATTACTAATACTTATTATATCTCTATTAATCATCTCTTGTTCAAATACAAGTATTTATAGAGTAACAATAACCCAGGGCACTGTTTTCAAACAAGATGACATAGATAAACTTGAAGTGGGCATGACTAAAGACCAAGTTACATATGTTATGGGCCAACCCTCTTTTGAAAACTTTTTTGAAACAGAAGTTTGGAATTATTTTTTTCAAATAAAAACTGGTAATGAAATAAGAGAAGAGAGAAGAGCAAAAATTATTTTTGATGAAAATGGCCTTCTTTCTGAAGTTATAGTAATTAAAATTTAATCTTTTTTAGCTTTAGCTCTTCTAGCATCTTTAGGATCAACGACCAACGGATAATAAATTTCAATTCTATCGTTTTCGTTTAACCTATAACTCTCAGGCATTGGCAAAAACTTGCCATCTAGATTTGTACCCCATATACCAAGAGTAAAATCTTTAGATAAAAGCTTTCTATATTTACAAGGCAAATAGTTTTGCATAGCTTGTTTAGCTGTGCAGTTATTTGGAACATCAATATCTAATGAAAATTTATTGGTTCCAATATGGTGAATTGTTACTTTCACAAGATTTAAAAGAATCTTATGCCGAATAGAATTTGAAGATTACCTAGAGTCCAGATAACCATTAAGAAGATTGGGCTTACCCATTTCAAAATAAATACCCATAGGTTCATTAAAGCTTTATTTTCGATGCCCATAATGTCATTATCCAATGCTCCTTGCAATCTCCATCCAACGAAGATTGACATCCCTGTACCAACAAGAAGTAACAAGAAATCATCCGCAAAGTACTTCATTGCTTCAAAGGTATTATCAAGAGCTCCTATAGCAACATCATTCCACACGTTATGCCCCGCCACACTTATAAGAGATAGACCGAAACACACTGCCATAATGATGGATGTAGCTTTTACTCTTGTCATAGAGAACTTTTGAGATAGAAAAGCAACGCTTGGCTCAAGAATAGAAATCATTGAACTAAATGCAGCTACCGCAAGCAAGAAATAGAACAATGGCCCTACGAATTGACCAATGTATCCAAGCTGTGCAAAGACTTCTGTCATGGTTACGAATACCAAAGTATCACCAGCATTAGGAGAAAAACCAAGACCAAGTGCAAGTGGGAATATAGCTAGACCAGCTAGCAAAGCCACACCTGTATCTGCGGTCACCACAACTGAAGATGCTCTAGAAACTTTTTGATCTGAAGGCATATATGATCCAAATGCCATTAATGTTCCCATCCCGATACTCATTGAGAAGAAGGCTTGTCCTATTGCAGCTTGTATTGTTCCAGCAGAGAAATCATCGGCTTTCCATGAAAATAAATAACTAAGGCCTGCTGCAAAATCTCCGGCAATTGCTCCATAACCTACCATTGCAAAAACCAGAACGAATAGCATTGGAAGAAGGAATCTCATAGCTTTATCAATCCCTTTATCAATACCATTTGCTACAACAAATCCTGAACCAAAAAGGAATAAGGAAAACCACATTGTCATTTCCCAGAAATTTGCCTTTTCAGCGGTATAAATTGCTGCTGCTGCCCCTACATCAACTCCACTTGCCGATATAAAACCATAATTAATAACAAAGCCTGCAATTACAGCGTAATATCCTGCAATAATTAAGCTAGCAAGAATTCCACCGTATCCAATAATGTTCCAACTTTTTGATGAATTTGAGGCTTTCGCTAGGGTTTCTACGGATGATACTGGATTGCTTTTACCTTTTTTTCCTATAAAAACTTCTGCCATAAATACTGGCAAACCTAAGGTAATTACAAAGAAAATGTAAAGCAGCACAAATAAACCGCCGCCGTTTTCTCCAGCTTTATAAGGGAATCCCCAAATATTACCTAACCCAACAGCAGAGCCTGTAGCAGCTAATAAAAAAGCTGTGTTGTTGTTCCATTGATTTGAATTTGCTGCCATAGATTTATTTATTGATTAGTAAATATAAACCCAATCATAAGTAAATGGCAAATCCTTACTGAAAAAGTGAGCTTGAATCTCAACTCAATATAATCCTCTTCAAGATTAAGTATTTTTTTTTCATAGATATGGCCTAATTCAAAAGCAAGCAAAAGAGCAATAAGTGGGCCTAGAATAAACTTATAAGTCTGACTATAAGATGGGCTAAAACTAATCTCCATTAAACAAAGTACAAAAGCTAAAATTAGTGGAAAGAAGAAAAATAGAATGGATGGGAATACTGATTTATTTTTTTCACGTGCAATGCCCCACCAAGATCCACAAAGAAAAATATGGATGAATAAAGAGTAAAATATAAAAATTAGTAATATAAAAATATCCCAAACTGGATTGATCCAAATAAGAGCTGCTAGGGCAATGAATGGAAAGAGTCCTAAAAAGCTGAGAAGCTTTTGCTGATCTTGTAAAATCATATCTATGAATAGTAAAACTGTAGCAACAAATAAGAAAGCCAGATTTGATTTTTTTCTGGAAGAAACTTTTGTTGCTGGTCTTATGCTGGAAGGATGGGAAGTTAAGTCTCTCAGAGAGGGTAAGCTCAATATTAAAGAAGCCTACATAAAAGATATTAAAGGAGAGCTTTGGTTAGTGGGGGCTAGAATTAACCCAGCGAACTATATAAATCAGAAGGACCAAGTAAATCCTGAACGGTTTCGAAAGCTTTTATTAAACAATAAGGAGATAGAAAAAATTCAATTTGCTATTTCAGCTAAAGGCCAAACATGTGTGCCAGTAAAACTTTTCTGGAAAGGGCACCTTGCAAAATTAGAAATTGCTTTAGCAAAAGGGAAAAAGAATTACGACAAGAAGCAAGTTAAGAAAACTGCAGATATCGTAAGAGATCAAGAAAGAGCTTTAAAAAAATACAAATAAGCATTATTATTCTGCGTTCGGGGGCGTATTTGGCTTTGACGGCTACCGCGGAACCCAAAGTGCATATCGAGCATGAACACAACTCGTAAAATATTGTTCAAAAAATTAGTTGCAGATAACTACAACTATAGATTGGCAGCTTAATGCCAACCTGTTATCATGTGTGGCCTACAGCATTTGATAATGGTCATTTTTGTGGGATATACTCTACCGGGGCCCACCAGTAGAATGAATTTTAGGGCTTAGCTCAATATGTCTTGATCATCAGGCTATATTGATGTGAAATTAATTGATGAATCTAAGTATGTAGATACTAGGGGAAAGTGATGACGGACGTGGGTTCAAATCCCGCCGCCTCCACCAACTAATAGGAAATTTTATGGCAAACTCAAAATCAGCTGAAAAAAGAGCTAGACAGAATAAAAGCAGATATGAGCTAAAACATGCTCAGAGATCTATGGTTAGAACTGCTGTTAAAAACACCAACAAATCTGTTGAAGCCAAGGATTCAAAATCTAAAGATGTTATGAAAGAAGCTCAATCTGTCATTGATAGAATGGCTAATAAAGGCGTCATTCATAAAAACAAGGCAGCTAGAATTAAAAGTAGACTTAACAGTAAAGTTAAATCTGCTTAAAAAGCTCACTTTTTAATTCATCAATTCCACTTCCTTCCACTGAAGATATCGGATATATCGGAGTTTTTGGTAGTTTCTTTTGAAAGAAACTTATTAAGTTTGATAGATGCTGACTTTCAACAACATCAACCTTTGTAATACACAACCATCTTTGTTGGCAGGAAAAATCTAAATGAAATTTTTCAAGCTCTTGTTCAATTATCTCATAGGCATTAAATGCTTCTTTAATATCTTGTGAAGCATCAATAAGATGAAGTAGAAATCTTGTTCTATAAGCATGTTTTAAAAACTTAATTCCAAGACCTTGTCCTTCAGCGGCTCCATCTATAATTCCTGGAAGATCTGCAATTGTTATTGTTCTAAGTTCATTTTCCATAACTCCCAGTTTTGGCTCAAGTGTAGTAAATGCATAAGATCCTATCTTTGATTTTGAATTTGTCACTGTATTGATTAGTGTTGATTTTCCTGCATTTGGCAACCCAAGCAGACCAATATCGGCAATGAGTCTTAGCTCTAATAGAATTTCTCGCCTATCTGCCTCTTCGCCATCAATAGTCTTTCTTGGCGATTGATTGGTAGAGGATTTGAATCTTGCATTCCCTAATCCGCCCTTACCACCTTTAGCTACAGTTATTTTTGGATTTTTTTCTGTAATCTCTCCTATTAACTCTCCAGTATTCTCTGAATAGATCATAGTTCCAGAAGGAACAGGCACAAGCAAATCATCACCTGACTCACCTTTCATATTTTTACCTGAACCACCTTTGCCGGACTGAGCAGAAAAAACCTTTTTTCCTCTTAAATTTGATAAAGAGTTCAAGGTTTTATCAAATACAACAACAACGTCACCGCCGTCACCGCCGTCACCGCCATCTGGACCGCCCCTGGGGATATATTTTTCTCTACGAAAACTTAAAGAGCCGTTACCACCTTTGCCTGAGATTGCTATGATTTTGGCTTCATCTTGAAAAGCCATAAGAATTATTCTGTTGGAACGATATTAACGAACTTTCTTTGATTAGCGCCTTTGTTTTTAAATTCAACGTTACCAGTCTTTAGAGCAAAGAGAGTATCATCCCTTCCTTTGCCTACATTAAGGCCTGGATGGAACTTTGTGCCCCTTTGTCTGACAATGATTTCGCCAGCATTCACTTTTTGCCCACCAAATCTTTTAACTCCTAAAAAATTAGGATTCGAATCTCGACCGTTCTTACTAGATCCGCCTGCTTTCTTATGAGCCATTATTTATCTCGCTAATATTAATAGTAGTTACTTTTCTTCTATGCCCTACGATTCTTTTAGAATCTTTCCTTCTTCTAAATTGTATAGCATAAACCTTGTCTTTTTTATCTTGGCTTACAACTTTTCCTGAAACTGACGCTTTACCAACATAAGGCTGACCAACAGTTGCATCTTTGCCATCTGAAAGCAAAAGAACCTTATCGAACATTACTTTGTCCCCTTTTTTCTTGTCAGCCATGAAATCTACTTCGATTATTGTGCCAACTTCAACTTTTTCTTGTTGATTACCTGTGTCTATAATTGCGTACATTTCTTAAAATATATATATGCCTAATATTGAGGAACAAAATTTAACTGAATTTTTACAGGATGTAAAGCTGAAAATGGCTAATATTACATTCTCTAAGGATGCTGATATCAATGAAATAAGTGATTTTCTTAATGAAAGTCATGGAAAGTTCATTAGAAGCAAGGTTATCTACTTATATGGCTCAAACTTGGGGATAAAAAAAGAAAGGCTAATAGAGCTTGCTGCGGCATCTGAGCTTATTCATCTTTCAACATTAATTCATGATGATATTATCGACGAAGCTGATCTTAGAAGAAACAAACCAACGGTTGTTAAGAAGTGGGGCTTAAAGAAAGCCATTCTTTATGGAGACTACTTATACACAAAAACTTTTAAAACATTAAATTCTATTGAAAACCATGAGATTGCATCAGTTTTAATAGACTGTGCAGAAAAGCTGATAGAGGGAGAATTCATTCAAATCAGAGCAAATAATACTCTCATGACAATAGACTATTACATGGAGGTTATTGAAAAGAAAACAGCTGTATTATTTTCTGGTATCCTTCATTGCCTTGGTATTTATTCAAAACAAAATCAAGATAATATAGATTATCTTAGGGATCTGGGCCTATCCTTTGGCAAAGCTTTTCAGCTCAACGATGATTTGGCAGACTTTAATGATTCATCTTCAACTGGCAAGGCAAAATTTAAAGACCTTGACGAGGGAAAGCTTACATTTCCAATCTTAATTGTCCTAAAAGAGATGAGTCAACAAGAACAAGCAGAATTCAAAGATCAAATTAATTGCAAAGATTTTATTGCAATCAAGGAACAAATAAATCATAGAGGTGGCTTTAAGAAGACTAGAGATGAAAGAGATGATGCCATCGATAATTGCATTGAATACACTAGTAAATTTATTAAACTAGACAATCTGGACAATATGAAAAAATTTTTTAGGAATACTTTGTTAGCATGAGAAAGGTCGCAATTACAGGTATAGGTGTTATCTCCTGCTTAGGCAACAACAAAAATGAAGTACTTGATTCTCTCAAGAACGGTCAATCTGGCTTAAAACATAATCAAGAATACATAGATCATGGTATGAGGTGCCATGTTTCAGGGCAAGTAAACCCAGATCTGGATCAAATTGACAGAAAAATGATGAGATTTATGAGTGAAACCTCTGCCTACTCATTCTTAGCAACTAAAGAGGCAATAGAAGATTCTGGGTTGTCAGATGAAGATATTGCTACAGATAAGGTTGGGGTGATTGTTGGTTCTGGAACTGGCTCAAGCAGAGAAATTCATAGGGTTGTAAAAACTGCAGAGGAGAAAGGTATGAAAAGAATTGGGCCATACTCTGTTACAAAAACTATGGCTAATACAACTTCTGCAGCAATCTCAACATTTTTTGGAACAAAAGGTGTTTCTTTCTCAATAGCGTCAGCTTGCTCAACAAGCCTTCACTGCATATCTCATGGCTTTGATCTTATTAAAAATGGGAAGCAAGACATAGTGATTGCTGGCGGTGCAGAAGATGATCATTGGTCAGGTTCAATTATGTTTGATGCCATGGGAGCTTTGAGTACGAAATTTAATGAAGCTCCTGAATCTGCTTCGAGACCGTACGATTCAAATCGCGATGGTTTTGTTCCATCAGGAGGTGGTGGAATTGTTATTTTAGAAGATATGGA
>JBELJV010000027.1:0-12559 GCA_042090165.1 Gammaproteobacteria bacterium | reverse complement strand
TTATTAAGTTTAAGTCTGGCAAATCTGCAATATGATCAGAATGCAAATGCGTAATAAAAGCTGCTTTGAGATTGTTGAGATTAATGCCCCAACGCTGAATATTGGCAACACTGCCATCTCCAACGTCAACTATGTAAAGATCATTCCCTGCTTCAACCATAATGCATGACTGTGCAACTTTTTTTGTTCTTAATGGAGTTCCAGAACCACACACTGTTGCTTTAAGGGTGTCATTGTCTTCCCATACGTTTAGAGAATTATTAAGAGTTATCTTAACAAGATCTTTGTATGCTTCTTTTTTTACAGAAGGAAACTGTAAGGAAATAAAAAACAGTAAGGTCCCAAAAGTAAGACTGAGAAATAATAGCTTTAAATACTTCATTTAATCTTCTTTAAAGATAATGCAAAAAGTACTGCTAACAATCCTGCAATGTATGGTGCATAAAGTATTCCAGGAGTCGATGCTGTTCTATAGATATGATAATTTAAACCAGATAGATTGGTCATCATGTTTCTTATTGTTTTGAAAATAACTTAGCCAGTTCTATTCTTGCAACACTTCTTCTGTGCACTTCATCTGGACCATCTGCTAGTCGCAAACAACGCATAAAGGAATACATTTTAGCTAGCGGGAAGTCTTGTGATACTCCTCCGCCACCATGCATTTGTATTGCTCTATCGATTACATCGCAGGCAACATTAGGAGCAACTACTTTTATTTGTGCAATTTCACTTGCTGCATGTTTATTGCCATATTTATCCATCATCCATGCAGCTTGTAAAGTTAGCAGTCTTGCTTGATTAATTTCTATTCTGGAGTTGGCAATTACATCATAATTACCACCCAATCTGACTAACTCCTTGCCAAATGCTGTTCTCTGCATGCCTCGTTCACACATCATTTCAAATGCAACTTCAGCAGCACCGATTGCCCTCATGCAATGGTGAATCCGACCAGGCCCAAGCCTGCCTTGAGCTATTTCAAAACCTCTACCTTCCCCTAAGATTACATTTTCATAAGGAACTTTTACGTTGTTAAATTTGATATGAGCATGGCCATGAGGGGCATCATCGTATCCAAAAACATGCATCATTCTTTGTACTTCAACTCCAGGTGTATCCATTGGTACAAGGATCATTGAATGCCTTCTATGTCTGTCGTTATCTGGGTTGGTAACACACATAAAGATAATAATTTTACATCTTGGGTCACCTGCTCCAGAAGTCCACCACTTTTCTCCATTGATAACCCATTCACCATTAACTAGTTCAGCTTTAGCTTCCATATTTGTTGCATCAGATGATGCGACACCAGGTTCAGTCATTCCAAAAGCAGATCTAATTTCACCATTAAGAAGAGGCTTCAACCATTGATCTTGCTGTTCATTGGAACCATATCTAACCAACACTTCCATATTGCCTGTATCTGGAGCGCTGCAATTCATTGCTTCTGAAGCAAAAGCTGTTCTACCCATTTGCTCAGCAAGGTGAGCATATTCAAAATTTGATAACCCAGCACCAAGCTTGCTATCCGGTAAGAATAGATTCCATAAGCCCTGCTTTTTTGCCTCTTCTTTAAGAGGTTCCAATTCCGGATGTGGCTGCCACCTTTCTTTCAATGGTCTGTCTTGTGCGTGTATTTCTTTTTCGACTGGGATTACGTGATCTTCTACAAAAGCTTTTACCTTAGGTAAGTAAAAATCTATTTTTTCTGTTGTTTCAAAATTCATTATTTCCCCCGAAAAAGGCAATATTTATATGTCTACTTTTGTAATAT
This sequence comes from Gammaproteobacteria bacterium, assembly GCA_042090165.1. Taxonomy (GTDB): domain Bacteria; phylum Pseudomonadota; class Gammaproteobacteria; order Magnimaribacterales; family TMED112; genus TMED112. The sequence continues at coordinate 10,782 of JBELJV010000027.1, read as the reverse complement.
AAATACTATTTATATTATACACCTGGGGTATAATTGTTTACCAGAATATGAAGTTAAATAACTTAGATCTAAACCTGTTAGTTGTTTTTAATGCAATTTATACAGAAGGCAGTCTCACAAAAGCCGGAGAAATAGTAGGCATTACACAACCTGCTGTCAGTAGCGCACTCTCAAAATTAAGAGACTATTTTGATGATCAACTTTTTATTAGAGTTGGTCAGGGCGTTAAGCCAACAGCTAAGACTGAGAATATAATTATTCATGTTAGAGATGCCCTTTCTATTCTTCAAAGAAGCTTGGAAAAACCTGATGCATTTGATCCAGCTGTTTCAAGCAGAACATTTAGACTTTCATTGAATGATGTAAGTGAAGGCAGAGTTCTTCCAATCCTGATGAAAAAGGTTCACGAAATTGCGCCAAATGTAAAACTAACAAGCTACTACACAAGCAGAGACAACCTACAACATGATCTTGCTTCAAATGAAGTAAGTTTTTCAGTAGACCCATTCCCGCCATCAGATTCTGAAATAAAAAAGGAACTCATTTTTGAGGATGAATTCGTATGCGTCTTCAGAAAAGATCATCAACTAGCGGCCGAGAAACACTTGAGTATTGAGCAGTATCTGGACCTGGACCACATCTCTATTTCAGGTAGAAGGCGTGGAGGTGCGTTAGTCGATAATGCCCTAGCAAAACTTCAGCTTGATAGAAGAGTTATTCTAAGAGCTCAGCACTACCTTATTACCCCTGAAATACTCAATAGCACTTATATGGTTATAACAACAACTAAAACATTTGCTAAGAAACATAAACTGGCATTTAAAACACTTCCTTTTGAAGTTCCACCATCCCAATTCTTTCTATCTTGGCATGAATCTAACGATAATGATCCAGGACATATATGGTTAAAAGAGTTAATCAAAGAATCATTCAAACAAGCAAAATCAGCATCATAAAAATCTCCTAATTTCAGCCAATAAAAGTTAAAATAGCTCAGAAAAATGAGTTCACAGGGCTATTACAAAAAACTAAAAGAACTGAAGTATGCTGAAGAGTCGGCATTGGTAAAAGATATGATTCAATCAAATGATTGGATCAATGCCGAAACTATCAAATCAAAGTCTCACAAAATAGTTGAAAACTGCAGAAGGGATAGAAATAAAACTAGATTAGACAGTTTTTTCTTGGAGTATGGATTAAGCAACCAAGAAGGAATTGCTTTAATGTGCTTGGCAGAATCTCTTCTAAGAATTCCTGATAATCAAACATGTGATGACATCATTGAAGAAAAGATTGGTGGCAAGAAATGGTTGGAACATTTTAACAGCTCGCCATCTTTGTTTGTAAACGCTACAACTTTTGGTTTGTTCGTTGCTGAACAAGTGATTGAGCTAGATCAATCCATAACATCAAATCCTTTAAGTTGGATTCAAGGTGTTACATCTCGAATAGGAGACCCAATTCTTCGCGAAGCTATAAAAAAAGGGATGGAAATCTTGAGTGAAGAATTTGTTTCAGGTGTTGATATAGAAAAGGCTTTGGATGCTTTTGGATCAAAAACACCATGCTCCTTCGATATGCTTGGAGAAGCGGCAAGGACGCAATCAGATGTAGATTTCTTTTATGATGCTTATGAGAATGCAATTCGTAAAGTTGGTGAAAAAAATGCTTTGCTATCAAATTCATTCCATGAAATATCTATAAAGCTCTCGGCTATTCATCCAAGATACGATGCTATGAAAGAGAAACGAGTAATGTCTGAATTGGTAGAAAGAACTTACCAGCTTTGTGTTCAATCGGCAGCCCAAGATATAGCACTAACAATTGATGCTGAAGAACAAGATAGGCTTGAAATAAGTTTAAAAATTATTGAAGAGCTATCAAAGCGAAAAGAAATAAAAGACTGGGGTGGATTAGGATTAGCTATACAAGCTTATGGAAAACGTGCTCCAGTGATTGTTGATTTTATTGATGAGCTTGGATCACAAAGGAATGGATTGATGATGAGGTTGGTTAAGGGCGCTTATTGGGATCAAGAAATAAAAATTCATCAGATGAAGGGCTCTAAAGATCTCCCTGTTTTCACATCTAAATCATTCACAGACATTAACTATCTAGCTACAGCTGCAAAGATCTCAAAAACAAAAAATCTTAGACCATACTTTGCAACACATAATGCGCATACGATTGCTGCAATAATGGAGTTATACAAAGGAAGGGAAAATAAATTTGAATTTCAAAGAATTTTTGGAATGGGTGATCTCACTTATAGGAATGCAATCAAAGAATATGATTCATTCCCTTTAACAAGAGTTTATGCACCAGTCGGCTCAAAGAAAGAGCTTCTGCCCTACCTCGTGAGAAGGTTACTTGAGAATGGTGCTAACAGCTCATTTGTTAATAAATATTTAAATAAGAATGTCCCAATTTCTGAAGTCACTGAAAATCCAATTAAAGTTGCATTAGATAGCTTGGACAAAAAAAGATATTTTCAAAATGTTCCACGACCAAAAAACATTTTTTCTGATAGAGATAATTCTAATGGGTTTGATTTTAGTGATATGGAAGATTTAAAAATGCTTCAAAATGAGATAGAAAAGTTTGATTCAAATATGTTTCACGCATGTTCGGTAATTAATGGAAATGAAATTTCTAAAGAAGATAACAAAGTGGCTGCTCCTTTTGACCCTAATAAAATAATAGGGAATGTGAGTTTCTTAACAGACGTAGATATTAAAGAAATTTCTTTTAAAGAGAGTGATAATTGGAGGCATTCAAGTCTTGATGAAAGAACAAAAATTTTTAAAAGAATCTCGGATCGTTTTGAGGATGAAAAATATAAGTTTTTCTATCTTCTTGCCAATGAGGCTGGGAAAACTCTGAAGGATTGTGATGCTGAAGTTAGAGAGTCAATAGATTTTATTAATTACTACACAGCGCAAGCAAAAAAAATCTTTACTGACATTGAATTAGAAAGTCCATCTGGAGAGAAAAACTATCTTAGGCATGCACCAAAAGGAACTTTTTTATGTGTTAGTCCATGGAATTTTCCAATGGCAATTTTTGTTGGCCAAGTATCAGCAGCTTTGCTTACTGGAAATACTGTTATTGCTAAGCCGGCTGAGGATACATCATTAATTGCATCAGAAATTATGAAAGTTTTCCATGATTGTGGAGTACCAAAGGATGCATTGCATTTGGTAGTTGGTGGAAAAGACGCAGGCAATGAATTAACAAAGATAAATGCATTGAGCGGCGTTGCATTTACTGGTTCAACTTTAGCAGCTAAAAAAATTAATATGAATCTAGCACAATCAGATGGACCAATTAAAACGCTTATTGCAGAAACAGGTGGTCAAAATGTAATGTTTGTGGATTCTTCTTCACTTAAAGAGCAAGTGATTGATGATGTTGTAAGATCTGCTTTCTATAGTGCTGGCCAAAGGTGCAGCGCATTAAGAGTGGTTTATGTTCAGGAAGAAGTTGCACAAGAATATTGGGATTATCTAAAAGAAGCAATGGATGAACTTGAAATTGGAGATCCAAACAATGTAAGCACAGATATTGGTCCAATCATAAATCAAACATCCCTCGATAAGTTGGAGCTGCACATTAATAACCTTAAGAAAAAACACCAGTTTATAGAAGTAAAGTCCAATTCAAAGAATGGTTATTTTTTGAATCCCATAGCTTTCAAAATTAATGATATATCAGAGATTGATGAAGAAAATTTTGGTCCAATCCTTCATTTTGCAACATATAAACATCAGGAGCTTGAAGAGGTTATAGAAAAAGTAAATAGCTTAGGATATGGTTTGACTATGGGGCTGCATTCTCGAATTACTGATAAAGCAGAGAAAATTTTTTCAAAGGCAAATATAGGAAATTTTTACCTTAACAGAGATATTGTTGGAGCAGTAGTTGGCGTGCAGCCATTTGGTGGACAAGGTTTAAGTGGCACTGGACCAAAAGCAGGCGGACCAAATTACTTGCATAGTTTTGTGACTGAAAAAACATTTACTGACAATGTCATGGCCACAGGTGGTAATATAGACCTACTTAATAAAAATAATAAATAATGATAAATAAAATCTTTTTAGCTCTAACAGCAATAACATATGGCTGGTTAGGTGGTTGGGCTCTATTTAACCCTTCTGATTATGTTTCAGCAGTTGGTCTTTCGATTAATTCAGACCTCGGCTCTGCTGAATTAAGAGCTGTATATGGTGGAATAAATTTTCTCATAGCTCTTTATGCGCTATTAGCTTTCTTTAAAACAAAACATGAAAAAACATTTTTTAAAATATTGCTATTTATAATTTCTGGGATACTTCTTGGCAGGTTTGTGACTCTCTTATTTGGTGAATTTACATCTGCTTTTCTTTGGGGCTTCACAGCATTTGAAATTGTTTACCTCACCTTCCTTTATACAGCTCTGAAAAGGATGGAGAAAAATATTTTTTAGTTATGCCTGAAGGATTCATTTTTGGTTTAATCGATAATGGGGTGCTTGCCTTTGCAACTATCCTCGGCATTGATATTGATAAGTATTTTAAAGGTAGCGGAGTTCATGGTGCAATTTACGGGGCATTAATTGGAAATAGTCTTTCCGATTTTCTTGGAGCTGTTTTAGATTTTCCGCTTATGACAGCAATCAATATTACCCTTGGGTGTCTAATAGTTATTCCGGTTGTGTGGTTTGTGCTTCTATTTAAGAAGTAGGCTTTAAATCTATTAAAAATTCTCTTAGATAATCTAAGTCATACCCTGCAGCTCTTACATTCTCAAAGATTTTATCTGGACATTTGCAAGATGCTTGTACGCAAGCCCACAATGTTATGGATCTAGTTCCAGTTTTACAGTAGGCAAGTATTTTCTTTTTTTTAGATAGGAGCTGTCTAGTTTTTTGAATTGCCTCTAGATTAATATTGCCTAAAAAGACTGGAACAAAATGAAATTCTAATCCCTGGTCTACTGCTTCTGCCTCAATTACCTCATAGTCAACTTGGTCATGCTCTTCATTATTTGGTCTATTGCAGATTATTAGATCAAAGCCTTCTTTCTTAGCAAGATGAACTGAGCCCACATCAATTTGTGGTGATACATAGAAACAATCTGTTACCTTCTGCATTTATCTATCCATTATTGTTTTTACAAATTCATTGTAAGACTTTTCTCTTACAGGACCATAACCCTTCACATCAAAGGATGCGGCAACTAATGTTGATAATTTTATTTTTTTCTCGCCATGCTCCATTTTTGATATTGTGTCTAGAGAATCGATAAATATCCTTTTATGTTTTAAGTCTCTGCGTTTTTCTGGCGAAAATTGGAGAGGATCTAACCAAGTACCTCTTAATCCAGACATTGAACTGAGTAACTTAAATAGTGGAATAGCTATGTATCCTGGAAATCTAATTTTTCTTGGCCTTCCTGTTTTTTTATCTTTTAAAAAAGATAGCATTGGAGGTGCTAAGTAAAAACTAATATTTTTCCAGCTTGAGAACTGATCATCTAAAGTTTTAAATGTTGTAGACAAGTGCATTTTTGCAACCTCATACTCATCTTTAATAGCAAAAACTCTATAAAGCTCTCGAATTGAGTCCCTGTGAAGCTCATCTACATCTACTTCCGTTTCAAGAATTTTATTTATCTTTTGAAGGTTATGTTTAAATTCATCACAAAGTTTTGAATCATATTTATTTAACCTATTGAGCCTATCCTCTTCGAGTTCTTTAACATTTAGTTCATTTTTTGGTTTTTCCAGGAATCCAAATAACTCATTTGCTGGATCATGTATGTATAAGCGGCCAAGATTGAAGCTATAAATATTCATATCAACACTTACTTTATTTAATTCAATTGCTTTGACTATAGACTCAGATGACAGAAGTACCAGTCCTTTTTGATATGCTGCGCCAAGCATTACCATATTGGCTCCAATTGCATCTCCAGTTAGATGTTCAGCAATTTTTATAGCTGGCAATTCAGACTCAATGCTTTGTGTTGTTTTTTCAATTACTTTAACCACATGATCAGATCTAAAATCAAGATTTCTATCAGTAACAAAATCCGCTACTGGAATGGTATTGGTATTAATTATAGATTTAGTCTTTTCATCGGATATAACTTCTTGTATTTCTGGTTTAGTAGCTACAACAGCATCACATGCTAATAGTAAATCAGCTGAAGCAGGAGAAATTTTGTGGCTAAATGGCAAAACACCTTTCTCGTAAACCTTTATATGTGACCACACAGCTCCGCCCTTTTGCGCTAGGCCGGTCATATCAAGAATTGATGAGTCTTTATTTTGCAGATGAGCCGCCATCCCAATAATAGCAGAAATTGTCAGAACTCCTGTACCACCAATACCTGTTAACATGATATTTGCAACTCCATCCGATTCATGAATTTCAGGTTCTGGTATTCCCTCAATGTTGCCGAATACGGTTTTTGTCTTTATTTCAGCATCAACAGTTACAAATGAAGGGCAGAACCCTTTTATGCATGAGTAGTCCTTATTGCAAGTAGACTGATTGATTCGTCTTTTTCTACCAAGCTCAGTTTCAAGAGGTTCTATTGAGACACAATTAGATTGTAGTGAACAATCTCCACAACCTTCACACACTTCTGGATTAATGACTACACGTTTTACCGGATCATGCATCAAACCTCTTTTACGTCTTCTTCTTTTTTCAGCAGCACATGTTTGGTCATACACCAAAACGCTAACACCCTCATATTCCGAGAGAGCTTGTTGTTCTATAATTATTGAGTCCCGGTGCAAGCTCTTTATGCCTTTAGTTTCTAAATGTTTATATGTACTAGGGTTCTCCGATAAAATTGATATTCTCTTGACCCCTTCAGCTGAAACCTGTTTAACTATGCCTGTTACATCCCAGTTACCCCCAATAGCTTGGCCTCCTGTCATTGCAACAGCATCGTTGTAAAGAATCTTATATGTAATATTCACACCTGCATCCAATGATGCCCTTACAGCAAGAATGCCTGAGTGTTTGTATGTACCATCTCCAAGATTAGCAAAGATATGTTTTTCTTTTGAAAAAGGAGATATTCCTATCCAAGGTGTACCCTCACCACCCATTTGAGTAAAAAATTCAGTCCCTTTAACCGTATTGACTGCCATGTAATGACAACCTATTCCACCAAGAGCTCTTTTATTCTCAGGAAGTTGCAAAGAAGTATTATGAGGACAACCCGAGCAGAAGAAAGGCTTTCTTTGGATTGGAGCAATAACTTTTTCTTGTGATTCATGTCTTCTTCTGAACCAATCAAGTCGCTCTAATAATCGCGAGTCATTGGTCAGCTTATAAAGGCGCTGAACAATAGCTTCAAGAATTGTTTGTAACGGGAGATCATTTTCTGCAGGAAGTAACCAATTATTATCTTCATCATGTTTGCCAATAACTAGTGGCCTAACATTTTCTTTCCAGTTGTATAGCTGCCATTTAACTTGATGTTCAATAAGTTCCCTTTTTTCTTCAACAACAAGTACAGTATCTAAACCTTCACAAAATTCTCTTATACCTTGGGGTTCGAGCGGCCACGGCATACCAACTTTGTAAAGACATAGCCCAAGTTCTTTTGCTTTTTGCTCATCAATATTCAGCCACCTTAAAGCTTCTCTTACGTCGTTGTATGATTTTCCTGTTGTAATTATGCCGAGCTTTGAATTTTCTTCTTTCCAAATAACACGATCTATTTTATTAAGCCTTGCGAACTCCTGTGCTGCAAAACCTTTTACTCTTTGCAATCTGAAATCTTGTTCTCTTGGAGTATCTGTATAAATAATATTTCTAGTTAAGTCTGCATACTCGTTCATAAAATCTTGGCTAGGAATTAATATTTCTGCCTGCTCGATTGATGTATCGTAAGTTTTACCAGAATCAGCAACATCAGAAACAATTTTGAACCCAGTCCAACATCCGCTAAATCTACTCATTTCAATACCCAAAAGGCCGTATCTAATAATTTCTTCGACCCCTGCTGGATATAAATAAGGCATAAATGCACTCATAAAATTATGATCAGATTGGTGTGGCAATGTTGATGATTTAGCTCCATGGTCATCACCAGCTATAGCAAGGACACCTCCATATTTAGATGAACCAGCTGCATTAGCATGTTTAAAAACATCCATAGTTCTATCCATACCAGGACCTTTTCCATACCAGATTCCAAAAACACCATCTTTCTCTCCTCTTTCTTTAAATTCTCCCTGCTGCGACCCCCAAACAGCAGTGGCACCTAGCTCCTCATTTAAGCCGGGTTGATGGACTATTGATTTTTCATTTAGATATTTTGCTGCGCGTTGGAGTTCAAGATCATACCCACCAAGCGGAGAACCCTTGTAACCAGATATAAAACCACCAGTATTGAGGTTGTTGCGCTCATCAAGTTCTTTTTGAATTAATGGCAGTCTAACCAAAGCCTGAATTCCGGTTAGAAATATCTTTCCTTCTCTAGAAGTATATTTATCGCTTAGAGAGATTTCTTTATTCATTGTGTTAGCCCAGATTAGATAAATTTGTCCTGTAATTATAAACTTTATTGAGCAAAATTTCTGGAATTGCTAGCTGAAATCTCTATAGGTAAAAATATCAATTGTGTTGCTCATTTTATTTGATTTTTTATACATTGTTGCAGCTAGTTTTTGTGCCTGAACATTCTTAAATTTCTTAAACCATCCAAAAAGAAAATTTCCGGTCATATTCGTGAAAAACTCAAAGATCTTTACGTCCAGAGCTATCTCTTTTTCTCTTTTACCAAGCAAATGACTAGGCCTAAATATATTGACGCTTTCAAATCCTAGTTCTTTAATCTTATTTTCCATTTGCCCTTTAACTTTCAAATAGTAATTAAGCGATTTTGAGTCAGCTTCAACGGAGGAAATTACAGAAACTGACTTAATATTTGCTTGTTGTGCCACTTCAGCAATCTTAATAACCAAATCATAATCAACTGCTTTAAATTTTGCTTTGATAGACTCACGCATGAGCAGCAAATCTCTAAGCTCAAGTGGATAACCTAAACAAATGAATAAGTGATCAGCATGAGGCAGCTCAATATGCTCATCCAAATTTAAAAACTCTACAGGCCTTTTATAATTGAGTTTGCGTCTAGCGATTACTGTGACATCTTCGTTTAAGGGAATTTGATTTATCAGCGTTGTGCCCATCAGGCCTGTGGCGCCTGCAACTAAATATTTTTTACTCATCGATATTGAATTTGAAACTAAAGATCTCCTTCTTTTCTTACTTCGCTTCTTTGAACCTCAAATTTTTCACCATATCGTGCTTCTAATTTATCTTGGTTTTCTTTGATAACTTCAAAAGGATCAAGATCTAAAGCTGAGCATGCCGTAATCCAATACCACATGATGTCACCAAGCTCTCTTTTCATATGAAATATGTTTTCCTCTGAAGGTGGTTTGCCTTGTAAGAACATTTTTTTCACAATTTCTACAAACTCACCCGTTTCACTTCCAAGCCCCAAAGCTGCGGTCATTAGCCTTGCAGATTCAATTGGCGACTTGTTTTCAACATCCTCTAAACTCTGCTTTAATGCGTCTAAATCTAAGCTAGGCTCACTTGTGACTTTCTTAACAAAATCACCATAAGTAGAAAAGAATTTTTTGACTTCATCACTCATATGTTTTCCTTAATCAATCTTACCATCAAGATATATAAGTTATAGTATCTGAGTAACAATTGTACTTATAAGAATCATAAAAAATGAAATTTTTCTTTAAACCGGTGTCTTGGATTTCATTATTATTTTTATCTGCATGTGGTGGTGGCAGCTCGAGTGATGCTGAAATTATAAATCCAATAACACCTCCGACTCCAAATGATTTACCAGAATGCAATCTATCAGGATATGAAAAAACTCTTTATTGCACCTACACTAGATTAGGACTGGACAGAGAATTTTATGTCTATGTCCCAGATGATATATACTCAAAAACTCCAAACCCACCACTTCTTTTTAATCTTCATGGGTACAGACGCCAAGCAATAGATTTCTTGGGATATTCAGGATTTCAAATATTAGCTGACGAAGACAAGTTCATTGTTATTTACCCACAAGGATCAATATTACCAAGTTCTGGAGAACCGCATTGGAATGACACTGGCTGGTCAAGTGAAAGCCCAGCAGATGATGTTGATTTCATATCTAGTTTAATAGATTGGAGTTTAACGAATTATCAAATTAACCCTAACAGAGTTTATGCAACTGGAAAATCTAATGGAGGAAAAATGAGCTATCATCTTGCATGCAATCTAAGGTACAGAATAGCTGGCGTTGCCTCTGTTGGTGGAACTATGAATCCAAACACATACTCAAGCTGTAATCCCAGTCACCCAACGCCAATCATTCATATACACAGCGAGGATGATACTGTTGTTCCTATTGATGGAAATTGGCGGTCGCTTCCACTCACTGAAATGATGGATTACTGGAACACATACAATGCTTGTGAAGATAGCCGTGTTATAGCAATAACTGACGAAAACAATGACGGTGAAAGTGGTGAAGTATTTTTTAATTATGCGTGCCTTAATCAAGTTGAAACAAAATTATTTCTTACAAAAAATATGGGGCATGATTGGCCAACTGATTTAAATTCTTACGACATTATTGCCGCTGACGAAATTTGGAAATTTTTGAAGCAATTTGATATGAATGGAAAAATCCAAAATTAGTTGGTAGGGATGGAGGGAGTCGAACCCCCACGCCTTACGGCACTGGAACCTAAAT
>JBELJV010000026.1:3544-13076 GCA_042090165.1 Gammaproteobacteria bacterium | reverse complement strand
CCAAGGCAAAGAGTTAAAACTGATCTTGGGATCTTAAAATATTCAACAGTTCGTGCCAAAGCAAATGAGTTTGGCGGAATAATGCATTCATCTGCAACCACATCAACAAAACTATTTGAATCAAAGTTTTTAGGATCAACCACTGAAGAAAAAGTATTGGTAAAAATTTTGAATTCATTGGAACAGCGCACATCATATCCATAACTTGATACCCCATAAGAAACAATTTTATTTCCGTCAACTTCTCTTATTTGATTTGCTTCAAATGGATTAATCAATTGATTTTTTTCAGCTTGTTCTATTATCCAGTTATCAGATTTGATGCTCATTTTTCAATTTCCCTTCGTCCCTGTATGGCACGGCTCAGTGTTGTGTTATCAACATATTCTAATTCTCCCCCCATTGGAACGCCATACGCAATTCTTGAAATAATAATATTTCCTTTCGTAATTTGGTCTTTTATGTAGAAGGATGTGGCATCTCCTTCTATTGTTGGGCTTGTTGCAATGATTACCTCTTTGATGTCATTTGCATTTATATCTTCGATTAGTTTTGGTATTCCAAGGTCAGCTGGATTCACTCCATCAATAGGTGACAGTCTGCCCATAAGCACATAATACTTCCCTTTAAAACTGCCGGAATTTTCGATAGCAATTACATCTGTAGGGCTCTCTACGATGCAAAGAGTTGAGGTATCTCTTTTGGTATCAGAACATATATCACAATATATGTCCTCAGTGAGGTTTCGACAGGATGCGCAATTTCTTATGTTCTCCATTGCATTTGTTAGCAACTTTGAAATTTTTGTGCCTCCCTCCCTATTATTTTCTAGCAGATAGAATGCCATTCGCTGTGCTGATTTTTCACCAACTCCAGGAAGAATCTTAAAAGCCTTGATTAATTGGGCCAATAGACTGTTCTCATTCTTCATGATCAATTACTTGAAATTTATCTTGGGCAATCTCCTCTCCAAAATTATGTTTTAGGTTTACCAATAAGTCACTTTCTAAAATCTCTTTTTTAAAAGCTATAATTTCTTCTTTTCGCTTTTTTTCCCAAGCAGTTGATGGTGTTTTAACCGCAGCTTCAGTCGCTTCGATAACTACCTCACAATTTTTATAACCAACTTTATTGAGCGATACGATTAAATCATCAATATTTACCCTTGTTATTCTTGATGTGAACATATCTGAACCACCAAAAAATAATTTATTATCCTCTACCTTGTCTAATTGTAAGTTTGAGAAAAATGCTCTGGCAGGACCAGACAAATCAATCTCATCAAAGATATTCAGCCAGTTATTTGTTGTTATTTTTTTTTCTTCTTTCTCGTGAGGTTGTGCTTGTGTTTTTATTTCTGGCGCAGGGGTTGGTTGAATTATTTCTTCGGTTATTTCTGCAGTCTTTATTGCTGGTTCAGTTTGCTTTTTTTTTACAGTTATCTGGTTTTCTGAAAATGACAAACATCTCAAAACAGCAATATCGAAGGAATCTCTGATATTACCAGTTTGCTTTCCATCTATAAGCCCATTGGTAAAGAATTGGTAATATAGATGCATATCTTGTGCATCCACGTCTTTGTCTTTTAAATTTCTAATGATTTCTGCGTGCAAGAATTTTAGCGCTCTGTCGAACAAGATCTCATAATTGACATCAAGGGACTGGTATCTTTCAAGCTCAACAGTTACTTCATTAACATCATTTGAGAAAATGGCTTCAAATAACTTACCTGTTGAAGATAAATCTAGCACACCATGTAGTTTTGAAATTTCTGACTCATTAAGATTATTGTCACAATGAGACATTGCTTGATCAGCAAGAGTTAAAGAATCACGAACTGAACCTTTTGCTAGCTCAACAAGCAAATCAAGGGACTTGTCGTCATACTTTACTCCTTCATTATCAAAAACTTTCTGTAAGTTTTCAGCAATCTGGCCATCGGGAACTAGTTTGAGATTGAACTGCAAGCATCTTGAGATAATCGTTTTTGGAATTTTATTTGATTCTGTTGTCGCAAGAATGAAAACAACATGCGCAGGCGGCTCCTCTAATGTTTTTAACAAAGCATTGAAGCTTTGTATTGACAGCATGTGAACTTCATCAATTAAATAGACTTTATAGTTTCCTTGCGAAGGTCTATATTGAATAGATTCTAATAGCTCTCTCATATCATCGACACCTGTTCTTGAAGCTGCATCTATTTCAATTAGATCAAGGTAAGAATTTGTTTGGATAGCCTCGCAGTTAGCACATACATTACATGTAGAACCACTTTCTAAGTCGTAGTTACTGCAGTTTAAAGCTTTAGCAAATAATCTTCCAAGGGTTGTTTTGCCAACTCCACGTGTGCCTGCAAAAATATATCCATTGTGGAAGTTTTGATTTTTTATAATGTTTTTTAAGGCAACAACTGCTGCCTCTTGTCCGATCACTTCCGAAAATTTTGATGGTCTGTATTTATTTGCTAATGCCATTATTCGATATCTTTTTGAGCGTTTTTTATTATTTCATAACTAAAACCTCTATAGGCTAAAAATCTTAAAATCTTTTCTTTTTCTTTATGATTTAATTCTTTAGCTTTTGATTTTCTCAAATAAAGTTCATGGCAAATGGCTGCCCAGTCAATATCATAGCCATAAATATCGTAGTCACTTGAGTTTACACCCTTTTTTCTTAAATACTGTTCAATGTAATTGGGGCCATACCCAGATTGGGATTTGCTGCGGACAAAAGACTCACTGAATGTTTTATCATCCAGAAATTTTGAATCTTTTAAACGTTTGATTGTATCTTCAAGCTCAGAAGTATTTTCGCTAAATCTCTTTAACTTTGTTCTGAGCTCGAATACAGAGTGCTCCCTTCTTGAAAGAAGATCGAGAGCTTTATTCCATAGATTTACAGGTTCCAATCACTTAATTATAAGGCACAACTCTTGCCTTACCACCTGATCTTACAATTCTGACCTTATCGCCTGCTCTAAATGAGTAATCAACATCTTCTGGCATTTCTTGGACAATGGATATTTCTCTTTCATTGGTATCCAGCTTAATTATGATTTCAACTCCAGCCTTTCTAGATAGACTTTCACCAACATTTTGTCCTACCACTGAACCAACTGCAGTGCCCACGACAGCACCCACTTGTTGTGTTGTTTCATCATCCTCGCCACCTATGTTTGATCCAACAATTGCACCCAGAACTGATCCAAACAGATTTCCCCCAGCTCTGTCGCCTTCGATAGTCACATTTCTAACTGATACAACGACGCCTGATTGGACATACTGGCTTTTTGCGGCTGCATCCCTTGAAACGACATCAGGTGAAAAGCCACCTGTTGCACACCCACCAAGGGCTAAAATTGATAAGAGAATTAAAATGTGTATTTTTTTAATCATATTTTTTTGACTCCGTTAATAATGGAAAAGTTCCATCATGTAGTTTAAATAAGTCTTCAACATTGCAATTCAATACTGTAGCAATTTTTATTGCCAATACCGTTGATGGAACATAAATTCCATTCTCAATAGCATTGATACTTTTTCTTGAAACCTGTACAGCCTCAGCAAGACTAGCTTGTGTAATGCCAGCCTCTTTTCTTTTTTGTGTTAGCAGAACTACTAAATCTTTATGATCTTTACCCATCTACCGACTCTCTATAGTCGCCATATGAAAATATAACTATTAATGACCCAAATACCAACCAGAGAAATGCAGCTAAATCATAAATAAATTCATTTGCTGCCTCGAAGCTCCATGTTGAATAATCTTGGGTAGAATATAGAATAAATATTCCTATACCAGTCACAGCATAACCAGCAGCTCCAAGCTTGTAGTATCTGTCAGCAATATACTCATCATATAGTGCTACTCTGTTGTTTTTATTACCAAAATAATAATCAATTGTAAGTACTGCCGAGGTTAATAAAACTAAAATGCCTGGAATACGCATTAGATCTGATGGAAGATCAAGAATAGTCCAATTAAATAAAAGATGTGCTGCAAAAAATATCTGTACTATGCCTGTTATAAATAGCAACAAAGCTCGTGAAAAAAATGTCATTATGTCTCCTTATTTAATAAATAATGTAACTTATACTACTCATATTAATAAAAAAAACAATATTTTGATAAGTAAACGTTACTTTTTAAATAAAAAGTTCTTGATTTTTCTGAGATTAGTTCTAAATTATCAATGATGGCGCTCAGGTGAGGTCATCTTAAATTTAACTAGTCGCTTTAAGGAGGACTAATATGTTAATTAATTTTACTGATCCAATGTTTTCAAACCGTGTTTTAGGTTTTGAAAATCTCGTTGATAGATTCGAAAGACTTTCTAACGAATCTCAATCCGGTTACCCACCATATAATATTTATAAGGATGGGCTAAATTTCCAAATAGAGGTTGCTCTAGCTGGAATTGAAAAGAAAGATTTAGATATAGAGCTAAGTGATGCTGTCTTGACTATCAAATACGATGGTCCAAAAGACACAGACTCAAATGCTGAGGCACTTCATCGTGGAATTGCTAAGAGAGCATTCAAGTTAAAATTTACTTTAGCTGAAGATCTTGAAGTATTAGGAGCATCTTTAAAAAATGGTCTTTTGACTATAGATATGGAAAGAGTGGTTCCTGATCACAAAAAACCTCGAAGCATAGAGGTTAAATAATGTTTTGGGCGGCATTAGCCGCCCTACTTTGATATGAGATATTTAGTTTTTATTTTCTTAGCAGCGACATATGTTGCGGAGACTAGTTCAGCACGAACAGATCATGCTGAGATCTCAATCATTGGTAAAGAAAATTTAATACAAGAGCCAGGCACATATAAGTTTGGTTATAAGTTTACATTCACTCCAGGTTGGCATACCTATTGGGTGAATCCAGGTGATTCTGGCGGGCCACCGACCTTTACATATAAAAATCCCAAGGGTTGGGTAATCAATAAAAATACATGGCCAGGGCCTTCAAAGATTGAATACCCCCCATTAATGACTTATGGCTATGAAAATGAGGTTGTCTTTCCATTTGAAATAACATTCGACAATCTTGCCGATGCAAATACAGAAATAGATATTAAATTTTTAGTCTGTGATGATATTTGTATCCCCGAAGAAACGACCCTTAAGCTTACTCTTACTAAGAATATTTTAAATGTTACTCAAAAAATTGAGGAATTAACTAAATGGGAGGCTCAAGTACCAATTAGAGCACCACCAGACCTTGAAATAAGACGAACAGAAAATGCATTTACCCTTTTATCTGATGCCATAACTGAAAATAGTTATTTTTTTCCTTTTGATGATCAAGTTTTTGACTACTCAGACCCTCAAGAAAATATTAATAAAGCTTTATCTTTTAGCGTTTACGAAGACTTTGATAAGCCTCTTTCAGGCGTAGTTCTATCAGACGCATATTATTTTGAAATTAACCAATCAACATCCAAAATAGATGTTGCCG
Source organism: Gammaproteobacteria bacterium (assembly GCA_042090165.1). Taxonomy (GTDB): domain Bacteria; phylum Pseudomonadota; class Gammaproteobacteria; order Magnimaribacterales; family TMED112; genus TMED112. Next base: position 7,618 of record JBELJV010000026.1, on the reverse strand, counting down.
CAGTAGAAAGCATAAGCATACTCACTGCTATTTTTTTCGCACTTATAGGAGGTTTAATTCTGAATCTAATGCCCTGCGTATTGCCAGTGATTGCTCTAAAAGGATTATCTCTTGTAAAAAGTGCAAGCGATTCAAAGACATCAGTTACAGTTAACGCTGGTGCTTATGTCGTAGGTGTGATTATTACCTTTATGATTATAGCCTTTACTCTTGTAACGTTAAAAAATGCTGGAGAACTAATAGGATGGGGATACCAATTACAAAGTCCATTTGTTGTGACTATTTTGGCAGGACTCATTTTTGCTATTGGTGTGTACCTAATTACTGATTTAAATATAGGCAGCAGCCTAGGTAAATTTGAGAAATTTGCTAATGGCTCTGGGCCTGTCAACTCTATGATGACCGGTGCTTTATCAGTAATAGTTGCATCGCCGTGCACTGCTCCTTTCATGGGAGCTGCTTTGGGTGCTGCACTAATTCAACCAGATGTATATTCTTATCTTATTTTCTTCTTTTTAGCCTTAGGTTTTGCATTGCCCTATTTCTTAATTGCATTGTTCCCATCGCTAGTAAACCTTTTACCAAAACCTGGGAAATGGATGGAGTCTCTTAAACAATTATTTGGTTTTATGATGTTTGGTGCTGCCATTTGGTTGCTCTGGGTTCTTGCCAATCAAGTTGATGCCAATTCAATTCTATTTGTCCTTATTGGTTGGTTGCTGCTCGCGTTCATTGCGTGGCTATTCATAATCAAAATCAAGCATGCTATTTTGATTGGCGTTCTCATTGGGTGTGCTTATGGGTACCAATTATTCAATTGGGATTTTAAACAGCAAACAATAACTCAAAACAATGATTCAATAAGCTGGTCAGTAGATCTGGAAAGGGAGCTCAAAACAAATGGTGACGCTTATTTTATTAATTACACAGCTGCTTGGTGTATTACATGTAAAGTGAATGAGGGTATAGCCTTTACAGATGAGATATTTGATTTATTTGAGGAAAAAAATATTACCTACTTAAAAGCTGACTGGACAAATAGAGACCCAGAAATAGCACAGCAAATTGAAAAATATAATCGATCAGGTATTCCTCTTTATATTTACTGGAGCAAAAAACTTGACGAACCAATGGTTCTTAATGAAATATTAACTGAGAGTTATTTAAGAGAGGTAATCAATGAAAATTAAAGTTTTATTTTTAATGCTGAGTCTTAGCATAGTAAGTGCTAGCGAACTTGCAGCTCCAAGCTTTCAGCTTATGAATCAAAATGGAGAAAACATAGAGTTAGATTCATTCAAAGGGAAAAAAGTTATTCTTGAGTGGACTAATCATGATTGCCCGTTTGTTCAGAGACACTATGAAACTTCCAACATGCAAAGCTTACAAGAAAAATATATTGAAGAAGGTGTAATTTGGTTATCAATAATTTCGTCTGCTGAAGGCAAGCAAGGCTATGTCTCACCAAATGAAGCCATTGAACTAACCAATGCAAGAAGTGCCAAACCTTCGCATGTACTTTTTGATACCTCAGGCGAAGTTGGAAAAATGTACAAGGCAAAAACAACACCACACATGTATATCATTGATGAAAATCAGAAATTGCAGTACCAAGGAGCGATTGACAACATGGGCAGAACCGGAGCGCTCTTTAATACAGACTTATCAAAAGCAAAGAATTATGTTGTTGCAGCAATGAATGATTTGGCTAACGGTCTCAGCGTGCAAGAGTCAAAAACAAGGCCTTACGGTTGCTCAATTAAGTACTAAAAATATACTCACTCCAAGATTTATCTGGAAAATCACTAGCTTTCAATTTGTGACCATTGAGCAGGTGGGCAAATGAAGGCTTAATTGGTTTATTGATGGGTTTTAAATCCTTTGAGCCTTTAAAAGTATTGCAAGAGTTGCAGCATGTAACAATGTTTTCCCAACTGGTCTCTCCGCCTTTTGATTTTGGCACTACATGGTCAAGTGTTAAACGGTTTCTTTCAAAAATATCAGAGCAATACTGACATTTATACATATCTCTCAAATAAACATTTGATCGTGAAAATTTTACGTAGTTCTGAAATTTATGAAATCTTCGCAGCATTATTATGCTTGGCACATCCACAGTTACTGATGGCGATCTAACAACCCAATCATCATGGTTTTTAATAATAATTACATTCTTGGTAAGCACTAATTTAATTGAAGTTTTCCAATCAATAGTCGATAAAGGGAAATAACTGAGAGGCTTCCCGTTTCCATTTAATAACAGACAGTCGTTTGACATAAATTTACTATTATTTTTCATCTTAAATTAAATTTTGTTACTATCAACTGACAAAGTATTATTTAACTCTATTGACACATTAGGGAGAGAACATGGAACCTTTTATTTTATTTGGAGCCCAACACGTTTCCACAATGATTTGGATAGGCATAATTATTGTTTTATTTTGCATTTTAGCCAACTTCATTAATACAAAATCACAGAACTTAGTAGCAAAACTTATTGGCTTATCATTAATAATATTTGAGATAACAAAACCGTTTATTTATATCTATGGTTTTGATAAACCATGGCAGACGTACCTTCCTTTGCATATGTGTAACTTTAGTGCTGTATTGATTGGCATATTTTTATTAAGTAGAGAGAAGAATCAACTATTCTTCGAGCTTCCATTCTATTGGGGTATAGGTGGTGCCACTATGGCAATCATTACACCAGATCTTGATTATGCATGGCCAGATATTGAGTATTTCATGTTCTTTTATGGTCATGGTCAAATTATTTTGGGCATATTTTTTGCACTAGCAGTTTTAAAATACCGACCATACCTCCAAAACTTTTGGAAAATGGCGGTAATTTCAATACTTTTACTACTACCTATATACCTCATTAATGTAGCTATTGGCGACTTTACATTTTTTGATCCAGTTGTTGGTGAAAATGTAAATGATCTTGCTAATTATTGGTACCTCATGGATACACCTGCTGGTGAGTCATTAATGGATTTCATGCCAAATCCTCCATATCATATGCTAGGAGTTATACCACTATCTGTGGTTGTATTTTTTATAACTTATTTGCCATTTATGTTTTGGGATAAGTTTAAAAAAGCATGAGAGCTTTTGATTACGTAATTGTCGGAGGAGGATCAGCTGGTTGTGTGCTAGCAAATAGACTGTCTGAAGATGAGAATGTATCAGTCTGTTTAATTGAAACAGGTCCAAAAGATAACTCAGAAGCTATACATACACCTGCGCTTTTTGCATTTGTTTTAAATGATGAAAATTCTAAGTATGTTTATCCATATGAGACTGTACCTCAAAAAGAATTTAGTTCCGTCACTGTCACAGAAGGAACTGCAAATTTTGCCGATTCAGCTGGAGGAACTTATCAAGTACCACAAGAATACCAAACCAATAGAAGAGGCTACCAACCAAGAGGAAAAACTTTAGGTGGATCGAGCTCTGTTAACGCGATGCTTTATATTAGAGGCCATAAATGGGATTATGACCATTGGGCTTCGTTAGGTAATAACGGGTGGTCTTATGATGATGTCCTGCCCTACTTCAAGAAAGCTGAAGGCAATGAACAGTTTAAGAATCATTTTCATAATGATTCAGGTCCATTAAACGTAGCTAAAATAAGAAATAACAACCCTTTTGTTTCAATGTTTATTGAAGCAGGAACACAACATTACAAATATACAGATGATTTTAATGGTGAGCATCAAGAAGGCATTGGCAGGTATCAAGTAACTCAAAAAAACGGCCGCCGCTGGTCTAGCGCTGCAGCATATCTAAACCCAGCAAGAGAAAGACCAAATTTGACAATTTTGACCGATACCACGGTCGATAGGGTTATTTTTGAAAACAAAGTAGCTAAAGCAGTTAAGTGTTTGATTAATGGCATTCCTGAAGAGATTAGATGTGCAAAAGAGGTTTTATTATGTGGCGGTGCATATGGTTCCCCTGCTCTGCTTCAGAGATCTGGTGTTGGAAATGAAGCTTTTCTCCAGTCGAAGGAAATTGAATGTATTCACGAGCTAAATGGTGTTGGCGAAAACCTTCAAGATCATA
>JBELJV010000026.1:0-3444 GCA_042090165.1 Gammaproteobacteria bacterium | reverse complement strand
GAAATTGAATGTATTCACGAGCTAAATGGTGTTGGCGAAAACCTTCAAGATCATATTGACTATATTACATCCCACCGAGTTGATAGTTGGTCATTGATGGGGTCTCAATCTTTAAAATTTATACTAAGGGCGCCATTTGAAGTATTCAGATACATTCTGACAAGAACTGGTATGTTTTCTTCTCCTATTGCAGAAGGTGGTGCATTCCTCAAAACATCAGAAGACTTAGAAGCACCAAACATACAGCTGCACTTTGCAATAGGCATGATTGAAGATCATGGCAGAAAAAAAATACCAGGCAATGGATTTAGCTGTCATGTCTGTTTGTTGCGACCTAAATCTATAGGCACTGTAAGAATTGCTTCCAAAGATCCTCTTAAGGACCCAGAGATCGATCCACAGTTTTTATCAAATAGGGAAGACATGTCTACAATGATTAAAGGCTATAAAGTGATGATGAGGATACTAAATACAGAACCTCTTAATCAATTCTCCAATGTGTTAAATCCTGTAAATATAAATGATGATAAAGCGATAGAATCTGCAATCAGAGCTCGCTCAGACACAATCTATCACCCTATCGGCACATGCAAAATGGGTAATGATGACATGGCGGTAGTTGATACCAGCTTGAAAATTCATGGATTGTCAGGCATTAGAGTTGTCGATGCATCAATAATGCCTACTCTAGTAGGTGGGAACACAAATGCACCAACAATAATGATTGCTGAGAAAGCAGCTGATATAATCAGAGAGCAAAATAAATTATGACTGCTGAAGCATTTAATCTATTAGATCCTATCCATTTTTTAAATGTACTTTTATTTATTGGTGCGGCAGTCGGTATACCACTAGCACTTAAAGACTCTTCACAACAAACTAAAATTATTTTTAAATATGTCTTAGTTGCCGCTATTCTCTATCATGAAATAACAAATCCTTTTTTTAAAATAACAGAAAGAGGATTTGACTGGTGGGATGCAATGCCACTGCATATGTGTGCTTTTTCAACATGGTGTATCGCAGCTTATTTAGTAACTAAGGTTCGAGCATTTTTTGTCTTTGCATATTTTTGGGGATTAACAGGTGGTGGCATGTCTATTTTGACACCTGATACGGTCTTGGGTTTTCCTTCTCTTGAATACTTAGACACTATGTATGGTCATGCTTTGATTCTTATTGGAGTTTTCACTGCCATATTTCATATGCATGAAAGACCATACCTCAAAGACTATAGGAATTTGATGTTAGTAACTACTTTTGTGTTCTTGCCTTTGGTTTATTTATTTAATCTCAATTTTGAAACAAACTATTGGTTCGTTTTAGATAAACCTTATGGTGATAATATTATGAACTTCTTCCCAGATGCCCCTTACCATTTAATTGCTTTGATACCTGTAGCATACGCCTTCGCATTTCTTGCGTACTTGCCATACCTTAAAAAAACCTAATGCCAAGTGGCTTAAAACAAATTCATCTTGATAAAACAGAATCTACAAACAATATCTGTTTTAATGAGATAAACAATTCCGATAAACCTATTCTTGTAACTGCTGATATACAAACAAAGGGTCGAGGTCGTAATGAAAAAGAATGGAACAGCCCCAAAGGCAATCTTTATTTTTCATTTGGCTTTACCAGGCACAATCTTATTAATGGACTGAGTGTTAAAGTTGGTTTAATTGTTGCTGAATCTCTTCAACAAATTCTTAAAAAAAATGTGCTTCTTAAGTGGCCAAATGATCTTTTTTATAAAGATAAAAAAGTAGGGGGTATTTTGGTAGAAACCTCATCAATTAATAACATTTTTAAAATAGTAATAGGTATTGGTGTCAACTTAAAATTATCAGACTCAACTAAACAATGGGGTAATTTAGAGATAAATGCAGAGATAAATAAATTTAAGGAGCAAATAATTGAAATGCTTTCTTCAAAACTCTTTGTATTTTTAGAAAATGATCTTGATGAGGGTTGGAGTAAAAGATGGACCAATTTATGCATCCACAACAAAAGGGAAATTATTCTTAAATCAAACAATGAAGAGTTGCTTTTTATCGGCATTAACCACGATGGCCAACTCATTGGAAAAAAGAAAGACAATAAAATTTTGTTTGTAAACGAGAGCTCAATTAGTATTTGATAAAAATGAGGTTTTTAAAATAATCCTTATGGGATTATGATAATAATTACATTGCAAAGGGAGATATATCTTTAATTTAAGGAACACTAGTTTTTTAGTATTTGTCACTGTTTTAAATATTATCAATTTTGTTGATAGGCAATTTCTAGCAAGTTTTGCTAATTTTATTATCCCAGATCTAGAACTAACCAATACTCAGTTTGGCTTGCTAACTGGTGTAATTTTTATCTTCTTTTATACGGTATCAGGCTTATTTGTTGGCACTTTGGCTGATAGATATAATCGAACAAAAATAATTGGTATAGGTGTTATTGTCTGGAGCTTTTTCACTGCTGTTTCTGGCATGGCAAAAAACTTTGTAACTCTTGCTATACCAAGACTTTTTATTGGTATTGGCGAATCAGCAATGACGCCGACAACCATGTCAATCTTGTCAGATCGCTATGACATTAAAAGATTAGGTTTTGCAGCTGGTTTTTATTATATGGGAGTACCTTTGGGGGTCGGGGTTAGCTTAATATTAGCAGGTTATTTAGCGCCTGTGATTGGCTGGAGAGGATGCTTTTATTTGCTTGGCGGCATTGGTCTTGTGTTGGGCCTAGTGATGCTGCTTGTTAAAGATACGCCAAGAAAAACCGTCACTACTGAGGCACCCAAACAATCATTTGCAGAAATAATCACATTATTATTTAAGGTATTACGATCATCAAAATCATTAGTTTTAACTATTCTTGCTGGAACTATCTACCATGTTCTTTTAGGAGCATCAGTCTTTGATCAAGTTTGGGCCATTCAAGATAAAGGGCTGGATAGAGCATCTTTTGCTCAAGCATCGGGTTGGATATTTACTATCTTTGGCCTGCTGGGGAGTGTCTTTGGCGGCACATTTAGCGACTGGGCATTAAAAAAATATAATTTCCCTAGGACATGGTTTTTACTTATTCTGACTTTGCTAACAGTTCCTTTTGCTTTTACTCGTTATCTTGAACCAACAGATTTCTTTTTTTGGGCAGGAATTTGTGTTTCTGCATTTAGTTTAGGATGTTTTTATGGACCTGTGTTTGCGGTAATTCAAGAACTTGTTCCTTCGACCATCCGAGGAACCATTGTTGGTTTTAACTTGGTATGTTTAAATCTTCTGGGTTATGTTCCTGGCAGCATGATTGCAGGCATAGCATTGGATTCTCTAATTTCATCAGAAGTTGAAAACCCATACACAGTTACACTTGTTGGCTTCAATATAATTTTCCTAATTCTGGGTCCGATTCTCTATTATTTTGCTGGTAAATTTTACGAAAGTGATA
>JBELJV010000025.1:0-13100 GCA_042090165.1 Gammaproteobacteria bacterium | reverse complement strand
GGTTATTCAGGTGCTACAGCTTTAGGTATTGGAGCTCAAGAGGGTATAGCAGGCATACAAAATAATTTCACTTGGATGCAATCTTTCCTAGGACAAATGCCAGGATCAGTTGGTGAAACCTCAACACTGTTAATACTCCTTGCAGGAGCTTACATGGTGTATGCAAAAATAGCATCCTGGCGAATAATCGTGGGTACTCTCATAGGCATGATAGCCATGAGCAGTCTTCTTAATTTCATTGGCTCTGAAACTAACCCAATGTTTAGTGTGCCATGGTGGTGGCATTTAACCATAGGTAGTTTTGCTTTTGGGCTTGTCTTTATGGCAACCGAACCAGTTACTGCAGCTAATACAAATATGGGTAGGTGGATCTATGGTCTATCGATTGGTGTATTGGTAATTTTAATTAGAGTTGTGAACCCAGCTTTCCCTGAGGGCATGATGTTGGCTATTCTATTTGCAAATCTTCTTGCTCCAGCAATTGATTTCTGCGTAACTTCCTACAACACAGGCAAAAGAATGAAGAGGTACAACGCGTGAACAAATTAGTAATCCCATTGCTAGCATGCATTGCCTGCGCAGTAATTGTTTCAGTCACAGCTGTATCCGTGCGCTATGAACAAAACATTAATAAAGAGAATGAAAAGAAGGTGAAGATTTTAGCTGCTGCAGGGATTGTTACAGATGAGGTTGATCAGGAGTTCTCAAAAATTAAAACCTTATATGTTGACTTTGAGACAAATAAATTAGTATCAATTGAGGATAGTTACGATCACTTGAAAGCATCATCAAATCCTCAGCTATCAAGCTTAGTTCCAAAATCAGAGGACATAGCAATCATCAAGAGAAGAGAAAATTTTGCACCAATTTACGTGTGGTTGAGTGATGATGAGGCTATCGAAAAGATAGTGCTACCAATCAGAGGATATGGCTTGTGGGGAACCTTGTATGGCTACTTATCGCTAGATTCAGATTTAAATACAGTCAAAGGAATAGAGTATTACGAGCATAAAGAAACTCCTGGATTGGGTGGCGAAGTTGATAATCCTGACTGGAAGTCTGATTGGAACGGTAAAAGAATTTACAGTAATGACGGTTCTGTCGGTCTTTTCGTAACAAAGGGGTCATCATCAACAGACTATGAGATTGATGGAATATCTGGAGCTACATTGACGACAAATGGTGTTACAAACATGATCAGGTATTGGTTGGGAGACAATGGCTACGGACCAGTAATCAAGAATTTAGGTGAGGAGATTAAAAATATATGAAATCTATATCTCTAAAAGAAACTAGAAAACTGCTTTTTACTCCGATTGTTGAGAATAATCCAATAGCTCTGCAAATCTTGGGTATTTGCTCAGCATTAGCTGTCACAGTAAAAATGGATGTAACTCTCATCATGTGTATAGCTTTGACGTCAGTAATTACGCTCTCAAACTTCTTTATTTCATTAATTAGACACTACATACCGGAAAACATAAGAATTATTGTTCAAATGACGATTATTTCTTCCCTGGTTATCATTGTTGACGAATTACTGAAGGCATACGCGTATGAAGCCAGCAAAGAACTATCAGTGTTTGTTGGGCTGATTATTACAAATTGTATTGTGATGGGTAGGGCAGAAGCTTATGCCATGAAAAATCCACCCATAAAAAGCATGCTTGATGGTTTTGGAAATGGTCTAGGATACAGTTTTGTTTTGCTAGTAGTAGCTACTGTAAGAGAAATATTTGGTAGCGGTACGTTCTTTGGTATGCAAGTTATGCCAGACAGCTATCAAGTTAATAACTTCCTTCTGTTACCACCTAGCTCATTTATCATTATTGGTATCATGATCTGGGTTATCAGATCTTTCAGCAAGAGCCAAGTCGAGGAGAATGAAAACCCACTAAAAGCTCACACATTTAAACCTCTCACAGTAAAGAAGGAGGCGTCTGATGGCTGATTTGCTTAACCTGTTTATCAAAACTGTTTTTATAGAAAATATTGCGCTTTCACTCTTCTTGGGGATGTGTACTTTCTTTGCTATCTCAAAGCAAGTTAAAGCAGCATTTGGTCTTGGAATCGCAGTCATTGTTGTGCTGACTCTCACTGTTCCATTGAACAATATTATCTACAACTTTGTGCTTAAAGAAGGTGCCTTAAGTTGGGCAGGCTTGGAAAATACCAACCTCGAGTTTGTCGGGCTCATAACTTATATTGGAGTCATTGCTGCTGCTGTTCAGGTTCTTGAAATGTTTTTGGATAAATATGTACCAGCTTTGTACAACGCTTTAGGAATTTTCCTACCTCTAATCACTGTCAACTGTGCTATTTTAGGTGCGTCCCTGTTCATGATCGAAAAGAACTATAATTTTACAGAAAGTGTAGTTTATGGCTTTGGTGCTGGATTTGGTTGGGCCTTGGCAATTGTATTGCTTGCAGGCATTAGAGAAAAACTAAAATACAGCGATATACCCGAGGGTTTAAGAGGTTTAGGAATTACATTTGTTATTGTTGGTTTAATGAGCTTTGGATTTATGTCATTTGGAGGAATACTGCTGTAATGGATATCTATTTAGGAATTTTAGTTTTCACATTTATTGTTGCCTTGCTGGTTGCTTTTGTTATGTTCGCACGTTCACAATTGGTTTCTACCGGTGACGTCATAATTGAGATTAACGGTGATCCAGAAAAAAGGATAACAGTGCCAACAGGCGGCAAACTGCTGAGTACGCTAGCCGCTAAAAATATCTATTTAGCTTCAGCTTGTGGAGGGGGTGGTACCTGCGCAGAATGTAAGTGCCAAGTATCCGATGGTGGAGGATCAATTCTTCCAACTGAGCAATCACATTTTAATTACAAACAACAAACAGATAATTGGAGACTTTCATGCCAAGTCCCAGTAAAGAGCGATATGAAAATTCAAATACCTGATGAAGTTTTTGGTGTCAAAGAGTGGGAATGTGAAGTAGTTTCAAACGACAATGTTGCAACCTTCATAAAAGAACTTGTGCTTAAATTACCAGAAGGTGAAAACGTGAAATTTAAAGCTGGTGGATATGTGCAACTTGAAGCACCAGCCTACCAAGCGATCAACTATAAAGATTTTGATATAGCCGAGGAATATCATGAAGATTGGGATAGGTTTAAAATTTGGGACAACGTCGCGACAAACCCAGATCCAATCATTAGAGCTTACTCAATGGCTAACTTCCCATTAGAAGAAGGGGTGTTAAAATTCAACATCAGAGTGGCTTCACCACCGCCAGGAACAGACTTTCCTCCAGGTATTATGTCCTCCTATGTGTTTAGCCTTAAGCCTGGTGATAAGGTCAAAGTTTTTGGTCCATTCGGTGAATTCTTTGCTCGAGAGACAGACAATGAGATGGTATTTATTGGTGGAGGTGCCGGCATGGCGCCAATGAGATCGCATATCTTTGATCAGCTAATTAGGCTAAATTCCAACAGAAAAATTTCCTACTGGTATGGTGCCAGAAGTATGAAGGAAATTTTTTACAAAGAAGATTTTGAGAAACTAGCAGCAGAACATGAAAACTTCTCATTCAATATAGCTTTGTCTGATGCTCTACCAGAAGATAACTGGGAAGGTCTTACAGGCTTCATACACCAAGTTACTCAAGATGAATATTTGGCAAAACATGAAGCTCCAGAGGACTGTGAATATTATCTTTGTGGACCACCAATTATGAATTCAAGCTGTATAAAAATGCTGACAGATCTTGGGGTTGAACCTGAGAACATAATGCTAGATGACTTCGGTGGTTAGAGCTTCTTTCTTAATATCCATAATATTTCTTAGTGCTTGCTCATCTGATGAGATCAGCAATTACTCAGGAGAGATTTATGGGACTTCTTACATCATCAAAACTACTGGAAAGCCATCTAATGATCTAAAAGAAAAAATAGATGCTGAGCTCAACAGAATAGATTATGTTTTTTCCACTTACAAAGAGACCTCACTTATTTCTAAAATTAATCGAAACGAGGACGTCATAAGGACAGAAGAGTTTACATATGTTTTAAATTTAGCAAACCAAATTGCTCAGGATAGCGGTGGAGCATTTGATCCCTATGATGAAAACGGATTGGACTTCTCTGGCATTGCAAAAGGTTATGCCATTGATCGCATAGGTCATTTATTAGAAAACAACGCAATTAAAAATTACTTCATAGAAATTGGTGGTGAAGTAAGAACTTTAGGCACAAAATACGGCGACAATTGGGTTTTTGCCGTAGAAAGACCCTCTACGGGTGAAAAAACCCCTTATATCGCATTTAAAACCCCCAAAACAGGGATTTCTGTTGCTACATCAGGCGAATATCGAGAGCCAAATCATATTTGGGGTGATGGGCCTCGCAATATCTTGTCAACTACGGTCGCAGCAGAGGATGCAGCTACAGCCGATGCTTGGGCAACTGCTCTTTATGTTTTAGGCAAAGAACAAGGTCTTAAACTAGCCAATGAGAATGGTCTTGCGGTAATTTTTATTGACGAAGATGGTGAATCGATCCAATCATCGAGTTGGAGTATGATACAACTATGACCAATGCAATTTTAGCAATTATTGTTGTTGCCCTTTCTATTTGTGGAATGGCAATAGGGTTGATTGTTAAAAACAAGCCTTTAAGCCCAAGTTGTGGTGGTGTATACCTATCAAAAGGCGAGGCTTGCCAAGTGTGTGGCAAAGTCAAAGATTAAAGTTTTTTAGTAATACCAAGATTGAAGGTCATCTTCCTCGGTTAATTTCCTTCCAGTTGCAAACCCATTGGCGTTATAATCTTCATACATTACCCCTTCTGGATAATTGATGTTTGATGCTTGTTCTCCAGCACTGCCTGAAAAACCAAACCCGTAACCAAAGTTTCCTCCAAAATCTATGGGGCAAACAAAATATGGCTGGTTAAAGGTAGAAAATTGCCATGCTTCAAACAAATTTGGCAAATCGCCTGTTGATGTTTGGTCGTCATCTAGGTGCGTAAAAAAACCACTTCCATCATTTATGAATAAAGCGCCGCCATTTTTCCAGTATGGGTAAGTCTGATCTTCTTGGGTTGGAGCATTTGTATTCCACTGCGAAATGCCATCACGAACATTAGCTTGGAAATCAAAGATATCTAAATCCCCATCATTATCGTAATCAAACAGATAGGTATTCCCCTCAGGATGGCCATTATAGTCATCTCTTAGGTTCACAATCCTTTCACTGGTTTCATCAATTAGAGATTCGCCATTTTGGTTAATTAATATTTGGAGATCTCTATCGATGTAATAGGGGTCTAGCTTGCCTTGTGATATAACAATATCCGGAAAACCATCTCCGTTTATATCTCCCACATCAAGAGCATCATTTTTATTAACTTGGCCCAAAGTACCAATAGGAAAATGAATAATCTCTTCCTTTAGAATATCGCCATTATTATTGATCAAAATGAAACCATTATTTCGGCTTTCATCATAAAACTCAGATTGGCTGTTCCAACAGTCTGAGTAGCATAAGACGATAACATCATCGTCACCATCATTGTCAAAATCTATTACCTTGCCACCTCGTGAAGATGTCCACTGGTTTGGTTTTATTGGGTCATCATCATTATTAAATCTATCCCAAGGCTCAAAACCAGCACCCTCCTGATTTAATAAAACCAACGGAAAAGAACCACGTTCACCGCCTGCTACAGCCATAATAACGAGATCTTTCCAACCATCATTGTTGATATCTGCAGCGACAAATAAATCAACACCAGCAAGAGCTAATACTTCCTCACTAAATTCACCCCTATCTCTTGTAATCCTGGGGAAATTAATGAGGCTTGTTTGATCAGAGTATTGGCCTGTTTCAGCATCACTCATTAATAATAAAATTCCATCATCAATGGTTTCGTTTAACAAGGGTCCACCACCTCCTGAGCCTGTGAGAATGTCATCTAGGCCATCATTGTTTAAGTCTGCTAAAAAAACATCTTTGTAGGTATGAATGCGGTAATAATCTTCGTTGGCCATTAAAGATAAGCCACTTTTAAAAAAACCATTTCCATCATTAACCATTAGGTGAACTCTTGGGCGTCTTTCAGGGTTAGCTTTATCCTCATCTGGAGAAGTTGGTTGCGCCTGCCAACTACTAGTTGACTGTGCAACTATGTCAGGATATTCATCACCATTAAGATCTGCATTCCTGCACGTCAGAATCTGATCGCCATACCAACTAGGTGGAAACTCAATCACCTCGCCATTAGCAGATCCAGGGTAGGTATAACCCCCATGCTTTCTTAAAGAGAAGGTTACTTCAACTGGAGTGTTGAAGAGGGTATTTAAATCATTCTCTACATAAATTATTGAACCATCACTCTTTACATATTTTCCAGTTGCAATTGATGGTGCAGGGGTAGGAGCTGGTGTAGGTGTTGGTGCTGGAGTAGGTGCTGGTGTAGGTACTGGTTCTGGTGCTGAAGAGCCACCACCACCGCATGCAGTTAATAATGCAGCTCCCAAGATTATTGTTAGTGTTTTTTTTAGGCTAAACATTTGCCCTTAATTATGTTTATTTTTTATCTTAGCATAGAATAATTCTTTGAATTATGACCAATTTAGAAGCACTTTATTTAACCCTATTTATTGTAATGTTTTGGGGGATTTTTGGCTGGTTAACTATAAAAATTAGAAAATCTCTTGGAGAAAAAATATCAAAAAACACAGCCATACTGCTGTATGCCATTGTGCTGTTATTTCCTTTGATTTTTCCTTTTATGATCGGGTGGGTGAAGTAGAAAAACTATTTCTTTTTTTAGTGATCATTAGATAACCACCGCCTAAAAGAACGATCAATCCGATTAGAAAACCTGTATCCATATAGGTACTTTACCTCAAAGTTTTGCTTATTTAGTAGAAACCCTCATCTTCCTTAGCAGTTTTTATTTCGATATCGTCAAACCCGACTGAAACTCTTATAAGAATTGGGTTGCAACAAACCTGGCAATCCTCGACATATTCTTGATTTTCTATTGACGGATCAATCTCAAAATACTGCATTTCCCAACAGTATGGACATTGTGCTTGTCTTTCTTCCATAAACCTTCTAACTAAAAAGGGCTACTTTTTACGGTAGCCCTAAAATTCTTTTTTGCTTTTTTATTTTGGATAAACTCTTACTAATAACTCATCACTGTGTTCTACAATTCCAGTTACAGCATACTCGTTAAGAGCAGCAGAAACATAGCCTCCAGCAGCTTGTGATTTCTTAGCAAAATCTTTCCAGCTATCAAAACCGCATGCTAGATAGCCTGCGTACTCAGGACCCCATGCATGGATGAACTCATTGCATCCTTTAAAACCCTTTGAAAAAGCTTTCTGAAAAGAAGACATTCTCTCACTAAATTGCCCCATGGAAAGATTAGGTCCTGGCTTCCATTTCCCAAACATTACGAATGGTGGTGGCGAATCAAGCTCTACAACCACTCTTGAAAGAATGTGATCGCTATGAGAGGCAAATAGCTGTTTGTCATTGCTGTAATCTCTTGGTGCTTCCATTATTTTTGCGAACTGATCCATTGTCTTGAAACTACAGACCATGTAGAAAGCTCTCTGTGATCCTTGAGCATGTCTATACAAAGAACAGCTGTCGTAGCCATCTTTAACTCCAGCTTTTGCCTCAGAAATTAAATTCTTTTCTAAATCGGCATACTTGCTTCCATAAGCCATTTCATATGTGGACATAAGGATAAAGCCCAAATTTTCATCAGATTCATGGTCATCTGCGTAAGAAATAAACGAAATTATTAAAAGTAGTAAAACTCTTATATTAGTCATATAACACTCCTCAAAACTAAGATTAGAGTGTTATATGAAATTGATTGATTGGCAATAGTATCTGCTTTTTTTCTTAGAATTGTTCTTCTTCAGTCGAACCTTTAAGAGCTGAAGTTGAGCTTTCCTCGCCTTGGACGCAGTTATTCACTGCATCAAAATAGCCAGTACCAACTTCTTGCTGATGAGACACAAAGGTATAGCCTTTATCCGCGTCAGCAAACTCTTTTTCTTGAAGTTTAACGTAGGCTGTCATACCGTCAGATACATATTCTTTCGCTAAACTAAACATGCCATGCCACATAGAATGGATACCAGCTAGAGTAATGAACTGAAACTTATAGCCCATAGCTCCAAGCTCTTTCTGATATTTGGCAATTGTGGCGTCATCAAGATTCTTCTTCCAATTGAATGATGGAGAACAGTTGTATGCCAACATAACTTCTGGATGATCTTTTTTGATAGCTTCAGCAAATTTCTTAGCTTCTTCTAAGCTTGGTTTTGATGTTTCACACCACACAAGGTCTGAATAAGGGGCGTAAGCCAATCCTCTTGCAATAGCCTGATCCATACCAGCTTTTGATCTAAAGAAACCCTCTGAAGTCCTTTCACCAGTTAAGAATGGCAGGTCTCTATCGTCTATATCTGAAGTTACTAGATCTGCAGCATCAGCGTCTGTTCTAGCAACTAAGATAGTAGGGGTGTTTGATACGTCTGCAGCAAGTCTTGCAGCAATTAATTTCTGCTCTGCTTCTTGAGTTGGTACAAGCACTTTTCCACCTAAATGACCGCATTTTTTCACACTTGCCAGTTGATCTTCAAAATGAACACCAGACACACCGGCATCAATCATTCTTTTCATTAATTCGAAAGCATTTAAATTACCACCAAAACCAGCTTCAGCATCGGCAATAATTGGTGCAAAAAAGTCTGTCTTAGGCTCACCATTAGTGTTCATCCACTCAATTTGATCTGCACGTCTGAAGGCATTGTTGATACGTTTGATAACCTTTGGCACTGAGTCAACAGGGTAGAGTGACTGGTCGGGGTACATGGTACCTGCAGAGTTGTTGTCGGCAGCAACCTGCCATCCTGAAAGGTAAATCGCTTTCACACCTGCTTTAACTTGCTGAACAGCCTGTCCACCAGTCAGAGCTCCCAAGCAATTAATGTAGTCTTCAGTATGGAGGTAATCCCACAGCTTTTCAGCTCCTGTTCTAGCTAATGTACACTCAGGTTGCAAAGAACCTCTTAGTTTTACTACTTCTTCAGCGGAATACGGTCTTTTAACATGCTTCCAGCGTGGATTTTCAGCCCAATCCTTCTTCAAAGCAGCGACTTGGTCACTTAAATTCATTTATATGCTCCTATAGGCAGGTAGTGTAAGGAAGTCAGTTAATTCATCGCTCAATACCAAATCTTTCAGCAAAGACTTAGCTTCGACGAACTTACCTGAATCCAAAGAGTTTTGCCCAACCTCTTCTTGGACAACATTGTATTCTTCATCAAGAATTTTTTCAAATACCTCTGGTGATGCAACAGCGCCAGTATCCATTTCGATATTGTGCTTAACCCACTGCCATAGTGAGCTTCGAGATATTTCAGCTGTAGCAGCATCTTCCATAAGACCATAAATTGGAACACATCCAACGCCTCTCAACCAGGCTTCAATGTATCTCAAAGAAACTCTGATATTTGCTCGAAAACAATTCTCTGTAAAATCTCCATCGCAAGCTGTGATTAGATCGTCTTGTTCAATTAAATCATCCTCTCTCATGATGTGCATTTGATTGGTTTTGCCGGAATCAAAGGCATTGGAAAAAACGTTATTGGCTATGTCAGATAAGCCTGGATGAGCAATCCATGTACCATCATGCCCATTATTTGTCTCCAATAGCTTGTCGCTCATAACTTTTTCAGTAACAACTTTGTTTTCATCAGGATCTTTAGATGGGATAAATGCAGCCATTCCACCCATAGCCATAGCTCCTCTTTTGTGACAAGTTTTAATTAAAAGTCGTGAATAAGCATTTAAAAAAGGCTGACCCATACCAACTTGATAACGATCTGGCAAAATGCGTGTGTTGTCGTTTTGGAAAGTTTTGATATAGCTGAAAATGTAATCCCAGCGCCCGCAGTTTAAAGCGACAATATGATCTTTAAGCTCGAACAATATTTCATCCATTTCAAAAACGGCAGGAAGAGTCTCAATTAAGCAAGTAACGCGAACAGTACCGCGCGGTAAATTGAGGGCATCTTCTGCAAAATCTATTACTTCATTCCATAATCTCGCTTCGGTATGTGACTGGAGTTTGGGGATGTAGAAGTAGGGGCCTGAACCATTGTTCATCAGTTCTTTAGCGTTGTGGAAGAGGTAATAACCAAAATCAACCAAACAACCATAGGGCACTTCGTCATTGATTAACATCCCTTTCTCTTGCAAGTGGATTCCTCTTACTCTGCACATCAGGATTGCTGGATCATCGTTTAAAGCATATTTTTTGCCGTTGGCTGGGTTCTCAAAGCTAATTGTCTTACGCACTGCGTCATAAAGATTTTGCTGTCCATGAGCAACATTTTCCCAAGTTGGGCTTAATGAGTCCTCAAAATCAGCCATGAAGACCTTCACATCTGAATTGAGTGCGTTGATAATCATTTTCCTATCAACAGGCCCTGTTATTTCAACTCTTCGATCAAGCAGTTCTCCAGGGATATCTCTAACTTTCCAATCGGCAGTTCTAACTTCTTTTGTAGATGGTAAAAAGTCTGGCAGTTTCCCATTATTAACGTCTTCTTGGCGACTGGCTCTGGCTTGAAGTAGCTCAGAAATTTTAGCAGAAAATTTATTGTGCAAACTTTCTACAAACTGATTGGCTTCATCAGTAAAGATACTTGATGTCTCTGCAGGTACCTCAAAATTAAATTTAACTGTCATTCTTATTCCTCCTGTGACAATTCTGTTGCTAAACCTAGGTAGGTAGCAGGTGTTAGGTTTAAAAGGATAGATTTGAACTCTTCGTTATCAACAAGGCTATTTACTGCCTCTAAATAAAGCTCTTTGTTCATTTTCTGCCCTCTGCTTAAAAGTTTAACTTGATCGTAACCATCTTTCTTTCCTTCAAGCCTTAAAAAGCTTTGCAATGGTTCCGCAAGGAGCTCATACCTGTCATTGAGGTCGTTTGTAATTGCTTCGACATTGGCCTCAAGTTTTGAGATTCCTTTAAGCAAAGATGAAACACTCAGCTCTATATATCCGTATGCCGAGCCGATGTTTCTAAGAACCGTTGAGTCAGATAAATCTCTTTGCAATCTTGATCTTGGAAGCTTTTCAGCCAAATGGTTGAAGAGGGCATTAGCTAAGCCTAAATTGCCTTCGGCATTTTCAAAATCAATGGGGTTCACCTTGTGAGGCATTGTTGATGATCCAACCTCATTTTTATCTAGTTTCAATTTGAAATAATCAAATGAAATATAAGTCCAAATGTCCTGGGAAAAATCGATCAAAATAGTATTCACTCGCATAAGATTATGGAATGCTTTGGCCATGTAATCATGCGGCTCAATTTGGGTGCTAACTTTAGTAAGCTTTAATTCAAGCCCATCTAGAAATTTCTCAGAATGGGTTAACCAATCAGCCTGAGGAAAAGCAAGTAAATGGGGGTTATAATTTGCTGTTGCACCACCCCATTTAGCAAAAAACTCTTGCTCCTCTAGTGTTTTTTTCTCTTTATTTAACCGCTGTTTAAAAACATTCAATTCCTTGCCTAGTGTTGTAGGTGTAGCTGGTTGGCCATGGGTTCGTGCCATCATTGGAAGTTCAGCATTTTCATCAATCAATACTCCCAGAGCTGCCTCTAGATTTTCGATCCAATCAAGTGTATCAGAGTGTATTTCTTTCAACATTAGAGCGTAACTCGCGCTGTTGATATCTTCAGACGTAAGAAAAATATGAATTAGGCTTTGGATGGCTTCATTGCCATCAAATGACTCCGATAAAGCTAGCTCAACTGCCTTAACATCATGATTGGTTGTTTTCTCAATTTCTTTTACCCTCAGGACAGTTTCATTGGGTATAGATTGTTTTAGATTGGATAGCTTTTTTGCAACATCATCTGTTAGAAGTTTAGGTTTGAAATGATTTAAAAAATACTCCAGCCAGGCAATTTCGACTTTCAGTCTGTGCTGAATTAAACCATGCTCAGAAAATATCTCACGAGTTACTTTTGTTTTATCGTGATAGCGGCCATCGAGAGGGGAAAGGTTCCTAAGGGTTGTGTCATCCATAGACTTCGTAATTATACCCTCTATTTTCCGCCCATTTATAGTAATTTTCAGAAATTCTATCTCTTATTACAGAACCTCCAAGGCACTCATTGTCTTTGTAAATTACTGCTGATTGGCCAGGAGTAACTGCAAGAACTTGCTTTTCAAAAATTATTTTGTAGCCTTTTTTTGCCTTTGTGACTTTAGCTTTAATTGCTGGACTTTGGTATCTAATCTGAACATAGCAATCAAATGTTTCTTCAGTGAAATCATTGATCCAATGAATGTTATCTACATAACAACCGTCACTGTATAAAAGTGGGTGTTGAGCGCCCTGTACAACTGATAATTCATTGGTTTTAAGATCTTTATGAGCAACGTACCAAGAGTTTTGATCTCTACCTTTGACGCCCCCCAATCCTATTCCTTGTCTTTGACCAAGTGTGAAGTACATCAGACCATCATGCTGGCCAAGAACAATACCTGCTTCATCGCAGATTTTTCCAGGCTTTTTACCTAAAAAATTTGATATGAAATTGTTGTAGTTGTTTTTTCCTATGAAACATATGCCCACAGAATCTTTTTTTGTCGAGGTAATTAAGTTGTTGTCTGTCGCTATTTTTCTAACTTCTTCTTTGGTTAACTCACCTAGCGGGAAAATTGTTTTTGATAAATCTTCGCCAGTTACCTGATGAAGGAAGTAAGATTGGTCTTTTCTAATGTCCATGCCGCGTAATAGCTTGGTTGTTCCACCCTTACTTGAAAGCTTTGCGTAGTGCCCGGTAGCAATGTAATCTGCACCTATTTCCATGCAGTAATCTAAGAAGGCACGGAACTTTATCTCTTTATTGCAGAGAATGTCCGGATTAGGTGTAAGTCCTTCATGATGATCTGATAAGAAGCGCTTAAAAACTTTGTCCCAATAATCTGAGGAAAAGTTTGCCATATGAAGAGGTATACCTATTTGATCGCATACTTCTTCAGCGTCTTTAAAGTCTGCCTCAGTTGTGCATTCTATGTTCGGAGC
>JBELJV010000024.1:12261-13439 GCA_042090165.1 Gammaproteobacteria bacterium | reverse complement strand
AGCACTTCTTTTGCATAAAACCAATAGTCCGGCAAATATCCCTAAATTTTTTACAAAGTTTTGGGTTTCATGTGCTTGATTAGCATCCCCAGCCATGTTCCAAAAATCATGTATATAAAAATTTATTAATAGTGTCACGACGGCCAGCACCAATGCTCCCATATGAACGTATTTGCCAAACATCAACATTGTTCCAAAGAATATTTGCGCAATTGCAACTAACGAGAGAGAGAAAGCAGGGAAGGGTACTTCTCTTAAGGTAACAACATCCAAGTTATCTTGAAACAAAAAAACTTTAGCTAGACCAGGTAACAGGAAATATAAGCCAAGCAAAAACCTGCCGACAATATAAAAATATCTATCGGCAGTTATGCTATTCACTAATTTCCAGAACCCACAGCTTGTGGCCAAGTCATTGGCATTTGCTGCTGAGGATTAAACAATCTTTTAGGGCCTTCCGCTGGGTAAGCATTATTGGCACTTTCAATATCTGCCTCTGAGAGGTATTCACTAGGCACCAGTTTAAAGACATCTAGCCCACGCACTATTTCTGTGCCGTAAATTACTCCTTCATAGAAATACACTGACCAGAATCCACCTGTCCCTAGACTATCTTCAGAAATTGGCCCCCTATCAAAATAGCCTATCTCAATTGGATTACTTGAATCAGTAAAATCCATGATCGAGATACCACCTTGATACCAAGCTTGAACAAAAATATCTCGGCCTTGAACCGGAATGATTGAGCCATTGTGAGCAACACAGTTTTCAGTTTCAGTTTGTGGTGCTGGCATTTTGTAATGACTCTTAAAGACAAGCTCACCATCAACAATGTCATAAATTGCATTAGCACCCCAATTTAATGGATCCCAAGCACGACACCTAGGTCTGCCACCGCCCCCCCATTCGTCGGTAAAGACAACTTTTGTGCCATCATTGTTGAATGTTGCTGAATGCCAATAGGCAAAACCTTCATCAGTCACAACATCAATTCTTTGTGGGTTATATGGATCAGTGATATCAAATAAAATACCATTACCTGAGCAAGCTCCAGCAGCAAGGTTAGCTGCAGGGAAAACTGTAATGTCATGACACTCATCAGTTCGTGAAGTACGTTGTGTTTGATCCCCATGATCACCACCACGCCATAAACCTGCTAATACTCCAGTCTCTTCATC
>JBELJV010000024.1:0-12161 GCA_042090165.1 Gammaproteobacteria bacterium | reverse complement strand
GATCCCCATGATCACCACCACGCCATAAACCTGCTAATACTCCAGTCTCTTCATCGGCAAAAACGGCCGGACTCTTAACAATTTTTGCTTGAGATGGATTATTAAGCGGAATTTCTATGACATCAATTCGAAACAAAGCTGTTCTGTTATCGCCAGGACTATCAAAACATCCAGCTAACTCTTCTTCATCACGAATACTTGAAGTCCCTGAGTTATAGACAATAATTTTACCATCTGCATCTGGTCCTGAGACAACAGAATGAGTATGAGAGCCTCGACATGTTTGCACCGCACCAACTTGCATTGGCATTGTTAAATCTGAAATATCAAAGATCCTTATGCCTCTAAATCTTTCTGGTGTTGGTTCGGAGCCCGCACCTTGTAAACCACAATCAACTCTACCTCTGGTATCTTGCACAGACATGATTAATAAATTTTCAACTATTGAGACATCACCTTGACCGCCAGGACAAATGACGGAAGAAATTAGAGAAGGAATGCCATCATCACCAAGATCGTAAATATTAAATCCATGATAACTCCCTGCTACTAAAACATTATCTTTGAAAGCCATATCAGTATTAGAGAAGCTAAGCATAGGTGATCGAGTATTTCTTGATGCTTCCTCTATAGACTTAACTTCATCTTTATCATCTGGATCTGCAGCTGCTTTCATTGCTGGGTTCTTTGGATCATAAAAACCAACTGGCT
Organism: Gammaproteobacteria bacterium; assembly: GCA_042090165.1. Classification (GTDB taxonomy): domain Bacteria; phylum Pseudomonadota; class Gammaproteobacteria; order Magnimaribacterales; family TMED112; genus TMED112. The sequence continues at coordinate 11,450 of JBELJV010000024.1, read as the reverse complement.
TTCTAAGCGATGCTATTAACTCCATATTACTGATAGCCTCATCAGCAGTGAAAAGCCCGGCCGCTAAACCAGCTCGCGGGTCATCGGAAAGATTGATTAATAAACCATTCATTCGCTCAATTTCAATCGCTTGATCGTTGGTTAGGTCAGAAACAAATTCATTTAAAACTTGGTCATATCTTGAACCAGGTTGTTTTTTTAGAGTATCAACCATTTCAATTGCCCCATCGTGATGGCTAATCATGAGCTGAAGAAATAGTCTATCGAAGTCAGTCCCTTTTGAATTTTCCAAGTTTTTAAGTTGCAAAGGGGAAGCCATGCCAGCCATTTTATGCATGCCCATGTGCTTCATTTCATATTTTGTGCTTTCATCTCGGTCTTTTAACCATGATTCCATGAAATTAATTTCATCCGCTTGTGATCCTTCAATTCGTCCTGCTAAGTCAACAATGGCAGGTGAGTTAGTTCTTTGTGGTGCTAGTTTTGACATTGTCAAAGCTTGTTCATGATGCACAATCATGCCTTGCATGAAATAAACATCAGCTGTGGTGTAAGAGCTATTTGCTATGTTTGTTGCTTCTTCAGCACTGATTGATTTAGTTTGTTGGCCTGGCGCTCCAGGCTGAAGAATTGGTGATGGCTCATCCTTATCATCAGAAATAATAAATGATGATAGTAACGTTGTTATGAGTATTAATTTAATTTTAGACATCCGCATAGTTTTACAAAAATAATTGGTTGGTACAAGAAACTAAGTTATTTATATATAATTTAGAAATGAAAAAATACAAGAATATAAAAGAATTTTATCCGTATTACCTTACTGAGCATGAAGGCAAACATACCAAACTTTTTCATTTTATAGGGACTGCACTATCGATTTATTTTCTTGTTCGTCTTTTTGTAACACTTGAACCTATAAATCTATTATTTGCATTATTATCCGGATATGGATTTGCATGGGTTAGCCATTTTTTTATTGAAAAAAATAAACCAGCAACTTTTACCTATCCTTTTTATAGCCTAGTAAGTGACTACATCATGTTTTTGGAGATATTAAGAGGCAAGCATAAGATTTTCTAAGAAAATTCAAGATCGAGATCTAAAACTACAGGGCAATGATCAGATGGTTTTTCCATTGCTCTGAGATCATGGTCAATTTCTGAAGAAATATATTTTTCTTGAAGTTCTTTAGACAGAAGAAAATGATCAATTCTTAAACCTCTCTTAGGGTCTTGATCAAAGCCTCGTGATCTATAGTCAAACCAAGAGCATTTTGTTGAATCAGGATTGAGTTTTCTCCAAGTATCTTCGAGACCTGTTGCTAAAAGTTTGTCATACCATTCAATCTCTTCAGGTAAAAAAGCAGTGTGCCCCTCTCTTAACCATCTTTTAACGCCATCTTCATTCATCCCAATGTCATTTCTATGCGGCGCAATATTGAAATCGCCTGTGAGCACAATATTGGTATCTAGATTCTCCATATGTTTGGTAATTCTTTTGTAGTACCTATCCTTATATGGAAATTTATCTGGGTGTTTTCTATTTTCACCTTGTGGAAAATAGGAATTGCATAAAGACATTACTCCACCAGAAGTTTGAAAATCACATTGAATATACCTTTTCTGTGCTTCGTCATCACCACCATTTAATCCTTTGATTACATTGGTTGGTTCTATTTTTGAGAATATTGCAACGCCATGAAATCCCTTTTGACCATAATTAAAGTATTTGTACCCCAAAGACTCAGGTATTTGTGGTGGAAAATCTTCATCGCTAACTTTAATCTCTTGTATGGCAATAAGATCAGGGTCATAAACCTCCTTCAATTTTTCTAATTGGTGAGGGCGCGCTCTCAAACCATTTATATTAAAACTAATGATTCTTATCATGATGTAACTCGTATTAAATCTTCAATGATATTTAGTGATTGGTCAATCTCAGCATCTAGAACAAAGTCATAATCCTCATCTAAGTTTAAATAGTCTTCATAAGTCTCAAGCTGATCTAGCCCTGAGATTTTCCTGTTTAGATTAATTAGTTCAAGTGTTTTTAACCTATCTTCGTTCTGTCTGCTTTGCCGACTGTTAAAATTAAGGCTGAGCACCTCATCTTTTTCATTGCTCATTTTTATTTCAGAAATCTTTTGGTAATAAGGTGATTGATCAATTCTTTGAGAATGTGCTGCTGAGAAACTATTTAAAGGCAAGGTTGGCTTTGCAAAGAACAATGCTTGATCAATTTGAGAGGGTTTAATTGCATTGTCATATCTGTCTTCACCAGCACCATCACTATTTAGTAATGAAGGTAGCTCTAGGTGTGGTTCCACTCCTGCAAGCTGTGTTGGTTCTCCAGTTACCCTGTAATAAAGCGAATCAGTTAACTTAATTTGACCATTGATGGTATTTTTAAATCTCTGAACACTCCCTTTGCCAAATGTGGTTTGCCCAACTACCAAAGCTCTATTGTAATCCTGCATTGCTCCAGCGAAAATTTCAGAAGCTGATGCAGAAAATTTATTTACCAACACTATTAGTGGTTTATTCCAAGTTCTTGTTGTTTGCCAAGTAGTATAGATTTCCAGTTCCCTCTCTGGGCTCTTCACTTGCACTGTTGGTCCAGAATCAATAAACAATCTGGTTAATGAATCAGCTTCATGAAGAAAACCACCACCATTGTTTCTCAAATCTAAGATAACACCATCAACTCCACTTAGCTTGAAATCAATAAGAAAGCGTTTGATGTCTTGTGTGGCACTTTTGCATCCATATTGGCTAATTCTCAAGCACTCAATATCACTATAAAAAGATGGAAGCTTTATGTAGCCAATTTCATAATTATCCATTTCGATCACTTCTTTTGAGGCATCGCTTTCTTCCAAAGATACCTTTCCTCGTTCAAGCTCAATTATTTTAGTTGTGCTGTCAGTTTCAACTTCAAGTTTTACAATGGTTCCTTCATCACCGCGGATGGAGTCAACAATATCATCAAGCCGCCACCCAATAACATTCTCCATAACACCATCGCTGCCTTGACCAACAGAGATAATTCTGTCGCCCACATTAATTTTCTTCGAATTTATGGCAGGACCACCTGGCATTAACTCCTCAATCTTAGCTTTTTCATTCTCATAGCCTAAAATCGCTCCTATCCCTTCAAACGAAAGATTCATTCTTAGATTCCAATTTTCAATATCCCTTTGAGAAAAGTATGAAGAGTGAGGGTCAAGAAGAGATAGAAAATTATTTGCTAGAACACCAAATTTATCAGAAGCTCTAATTTTTTTTAATGAAGAAATTCTATCCTTATAGTTATTAAGCAGTTCTTTGCGTGCCTCTTCAAAATTATCGCCATTAAGCATTTTCACAATTAATTCGTTTTTAATTATCTTGCGCTCGTAATCCTCGATTTCGTCTTTATTGCTCATAAAACCTTTGTCTTTATTGAAGTAAATGGATTCATCAAGATCAAAATTAAACTTATATTTCATAAGAAGATCTTTTCTAAGTTCGAGAGAAAGAGAGTACCTATCATAAAAGACCTCAACAACATTATTTAAAACATCGTAGGTGTTGGTTAATTCTTCACTTTGAAACTTTGAGATATCACTTTCTAAAAAAATAGATTTCTGTGGATCAAGTTTATTGATGAAATCAGATAGAAACTCTCCATCAATATCTTGTTGAGCATTAAAATCTAAGATTGAAGAGTTTTCAAACGCAAATGTAATTGAATTGAACTCTTCTTGGTAATCAGTATCACTCTTGTTTGTCTCATTTGAACAAGAGCTTAAGAGAATAAGAGTAGTTAACCTAAAAAACTGATTTAATGCCATATCTTTGCTTTTCTCTTTCAATGATTTGATCTTTTTCTTCCCAAATTTCTTCAAGGAATGTTTTAAGTTTCGCTCTTAATTCATCATTGTTTGAATAATCTTGCCCTCTGAGCTCTTCTGGTATCTTATAGGTATTGATAGTGACACTTGCTTGACGCAAATCTCCACACAAAAAGTCCCAAAAACCACGCTTATCCGAGTTATAGACAAGAGTAATATCAGTGAGGTGATCTATGTATGGCATAACCTCCAGCGTATAACCCATCCCACCAATTTTAGGAGGCATCAAGTTTTTAAATTTGCTGTTTGAAGCATCGTACTTTTCTTTATCAATTCTTGTGCCTTCTATAAATCCCGCCACATTAGTTGGAAAGAGCTCATAAACCTTGCAGGCACGAAGAGTAGCTTGTTTGTCTGTTTTGGCGAGCTCCGGGTTTGCCATAATAGCTTCTTTAGATCTTCTCACCACATAAGGCATAGCTAAACCGAGATTTGCTGTCCAAGTTAATGGCAACCACCAAAGTTGCGATTTCATGAAAATTCTTGGAACGCTTTGTAGGGTATTGGTGAAGTAAAGAAATAGAAATATATCTGCCCAGCTTAAATGATTGATGGTTGTAAATTGCCAAATATCTTTTTTGAGTTTTTCCATGCCTTCAACTCTATAATCAGCACCATGCATTAAGTCTTGTATGCGGCTATTCAAAAATAGATACAACTCCGCCAACTTTTCATTGAGTTTAAGAACAAGTATTTGAAATGGTTTGATTGGAACAAGTCTTAAAAGACCCAATGGGGTTACAATTAGTATGATCCAAATTGCATTCAGCAAAACAAGCAAAAAAGTTATACACCCTCTAATAGTTCTTATCATTTTACTTCCTGCCAAAGTTGTTCCATCTCTTCTAAACGCATATCATGCATGTTTTTTCCACGTTCTTTTGATAAATTTTCCATATCTTTGAATCTTTTTTCAAATTTTAGGTTTGTTCTTCTGATGACATCCTCGGGTTCAATATCATAGTAACGAGAAAGGTTAACTAATGTAAAAAATATATCACCCATTTCCTCCGAGATGCCTGCTTTAGATTTTTTCTCATGCTCAAATTTCAATTCTGATATTTCTTCATCAAGTTTTTTCATTACTTCATTAGCATCATTCCAATCAAAACCAACACGTTTTGCTCTGTTTTGTAATTTTTTTGCTCTTGTTAGGCTTGGAAGGTTGCTAGGAACATCATCTAAAATTGAATCAAGGTTTTTATCTTTTCTCTCCCGCGCTTTAACATCTTCCCATATCTCTAAGCTTCCTTCCGCAGTATCTGCCGAGCTATCTGCAAAGACATGTGGATGCCGTCTTATAAGTTTTGAGTTCAGCTCGTCAACAACCTCGCTAAGGCTAAAGAGGTTTTGCTCTTTCGCCATTTCAGCATGAAATACGATCTGAAATAATAAATCTCCTAATTCGGCTTTTAAGCTTTCAAAATCTTCCCTTTCGATCGCATCAGCAACTTCATAAGCTTCTTCTATTGCGCAGGATGCAATTGATTTAAAGTCTTGCTCTCTATCCCAAGGGCAACCAGTATCAGGATTCCTTAATTTTTTGAAAGTGGAAAGCAGTTCCTCAAGAATATTTGCTAATTTGCTCATAGATATTTTCTAGCTTTTCATTAATTACAAACTCAGCAGCAGAATCAAATGGTGTTGAGTCATAATTAAGAATGATTAGTTTAGCATTATTATTTAAAGCTATTCTTGGAAAGTGATTAGCTGGTGAAACCTTTAAAGAGCTTCCCATAACAATAAAATATCTACATTGACTTGATTTTTCTTTAGCTAGTGATAGTTTTGCTGCGTCTAATTGCTGACCAAAAGAAATGGTTGCAACCTTTATATAGCCATTTTGACATTTTGGGCACAGTGGAAAGTTATTTGCTTTGCAATATTCTTCATAAAAGTCTTTGATATCAAATTCCTCATAGCAATTTAGGCATGCTGCCTTTCTAGTTGTACCATGAATTTCGATTATTTGGTCAGGCAAGCATTCTTCCGAGGTATGTAACCCATCAATATTCTGAGTTATATGAGAGTTAAGACGATTTCTTTTCAATACTTTTTCAATTAAAGCATGCATTTTCGTTGGTTTAGCACTTGTTAGCTCATGATGAATGGCAATATTGTTCTGCCAAGATTTTCTTCTGGATTCTGCCGAGGTTAAATAGTCAGCAAAATGCACTGGTTTGTTTTTAGTCCAAAAACCCTTAGCATCAGACCTAAAATCAGGGAGCCCTGCAGCGGTACTTAATCCTGCACCTGAGAGGAATGTAATGGCATCATCCCCTTCAATGATTTGTTTTAAAGTTTTAAAATAGTCTTTCAATGTTTAAATATAAAAAATTATTAGTTGTAGCATACGACCAAGAAAAGACCCAAAGTGCTCTTGCGCATGTTAGTCAAATTCTATCAGAGAATAATGTTTCTTTCGTAACATATACGCCTAAAACAGATCTGCCTTCCACGGATGACACAGATTTAATCATTGTAATTGGGGGTGATGGTTCCATGCTCTCTGCTGCAAAAGATTTTCAATATCTTGATTTGCCTTTTGTGGGTATTAATCTTGGCAAAGTTGGCTTTATGGCTGATCTTGATTATGGAAGTATTGATCAAAATTTAATAGAGGTATTAAAGGGTAACTGTTTGCCTGAAACCAAAGAAACAATTGACTGTATCTATAATGGCAAGAGTTATACAGCCTATAACGAAATAGTTTTGCATACACAAAAAAGCTACAAGCTCATGCAGTTCGAAGTGAAGGTAAATGATAATTTTGTCTATCGCAAGAGGGCAGATGGTCTAATCATATCAACCTCAAATGGCTCAACCGCTTACTCCTTGTCTGCCGGGGGACCAATTGTTTCTCCTGATGTTAGTGCTATGGTTATTACTTCTTTAAATCCTTTGTCTTTATCAGCTAGACCTTTGCTTATCCCTACAGATTCTAAGGTTGAGGTGTCTTTAACAAAAACACCACCTAACACCGATAGCTATATCATTATTGATGGCAATGAGGAAATCAAAGTTGAGGAAGGCTTGAGTACATTTAAAATCCAAAAAAGCGCAAAAGGTTTTAAATTATTACATCCCTTGGATCATGACTTCTATACAGCCTGTAGGGATAAGCTTAATTGGAGTCTCTCTAAGGACGAAAAATAGAAGAAATTCATCGCTTTCTGTATAATCCAACACAATGAAAATTAAAAAAGCAGTTTTTCCTGTAGCAGGGTTTGGAACAAGATTCTTGCCAGCAACAAAAGCAACTCCAAAAGAGATGCTCCCTGTTGTTGATAAGCCAATTATTCAATATGCAGTTGAGGAAGCTGCTGCAGCTGGCATAGAAGAATTTATTTTTATTACTCATCATGCAAAAAGAGCTATTGATGATCATTTTGATGAAAATCATGAGCTTGTAGATGCTCTATCAAAGAACAATAAAACTGAATTTTTAAAAAAGATTCAAAATATTGGCGGCAAGCAGGCAAAATTTACCTTTATAAGACAGGGTGAGCCTAAAGGCCTTGGTCACGCTATAGGATGTGCCAAGCATGTTATTGAAAACAACGAGAGTTTTGCAGTGATATTGGCAGATGATCTGATGAAGACAGAGGGAAAAAATGTTTTGGAGCAGATGATTGAGGTAGCTAGAGAAAAGGACACTCAAGTATTAGGCCTAGAACGGATTGAGGGTGAAGACATATCAAAGTTTGGAGTCGTCGACCCAATAGAAACAGGCAAAATTTGCACATTGAAAGGCATTGTTGAGAAACCTAGTTTTTCAGAAGCACCTTCTGAGCTAGCTGTAGTGGGCAGATATATTTTTAATGGCTCAATTTTTAATCATATAAATAATGATGCGCCGGGCAAAAATGGTGAGATACAAATTACCGATGCAATACTAAGTGATATTGCCAATTTTGTAGGTTATGAGTTTGATGGAAAGCGTTTTGATTGCGGGAGCAAAATAGGGTACCTAAAAGCTAACGTTGAGTTTGGTCTAGCAGATGGTGAATTAGGTCCTGCATTAGCTAAATATTTAAAAGGAAAGAAAGATTTATAAATTTCTAAGAACATTAATATTTTTAATACCACCTGAAACAGCGCATCACCTATCAAGCATTTTCTTAAAAATTTTCTCTCGGTTTTATCGTTTTAAACAAACAGCAACTGAGGTTAAGGGCCTTAAAGTCAAAAATAAATTAGGTTTAGCTGCTGGCATGGACAAAAATGGCGAGATCATTGACCAAATGGATCACATTGGTTTTGGTTTCATTGAAATTGGCACTGTTACTCCAAAACCACAATATGGAAATCCTAAACCCAGACTTAAAAGATTGGTTAAAGAAGAGTCTTTAATAAACAGTTTGGGGTTCAACAATAAAGGAGCTGAAAGTCTCCTAAAAAGATTAGCTAATCGAAATAAAAATATTACTCTTGGTATCAACATTGGTCCAAACAAAACCACACCTTTCGATCAAATCCATGAAGATTATATTTTCTGCATGCAAAAACTTGCTAAGTTTGCAGATTACATCACCATCAATATATCCTCGCCCAATACAGCAAACCTCAGAGAGTTTCATAAAAGAGAAAATCTAGAAAGACTTTTAAACTTAGTTATTGATGAGAGAAATGCAACACCAAACAAACCTAAATTATTTGTTAAATTCTCCCCAGATGAAGACTTAAAAATTTATGCAGACATGATTGAGCTAATTAACTCAATCGAAATAGACGGGGTGATAGTATCCAATACGACCAATGATTCTGACTTAAAAAACAGTGTTGGCGTATCAAATATTCCAGGCGGCTTATCAGGAAAAATTCTTTCAAATAAATCAAACAGACTTCTAAATTTTGTTAATGAGAATTTGAATGATAAAAAAATTCTTGTTGCAGTTGGTGGTGTTTTTGATGTAGATTCTTATAACGAAAAACTTGATCTTGGTGCAGATCTGGTCCAAATGTATACTGGATTGATCTATGAGGGCCCTAATCAAGTGAGAGAAATCATAAGAAATGGCAAGTAAATCTTTAGTAATTGTTGAGTCACCATCAAAAGCAAAAACAATTAGCAAATATCTTGGTAACGAATATATCGTTAAATCCAGTGTTGGTCATGTAAGAAGGCTTCCAAAGGGAAGCAAAGCAATTGATTTAACAAACTGGGATGTTAACTATGAGATAGATCCAAAAAAAGAAAAAGTTGTAAAAGATCTAAAATCATCTGCTAAAAAAGTAGAAAATGTTTTTCTTGCTACTGACTTAGATAGAGAAGGTGAAGCTATTGCATGGCATCTCAAAGAAATTTTAGGAAAGAAACTAAATTATTCACGTGTAAGGTTTAATGAGATCACTAAAGCAGCAATACAAGAAGCTTTTGAAGCACCAGGTGACCTCGATGATGGTTTAATTGATGCTCAAAAAACACGCAGGATTCTAGATCGAATAGTTGGTTACGATCTTTCAGCAGTTTTATGGAAAAATATTGGAAATTTTGGAAAGCTGTCAGCAGGGCGGGTTCAATCAGTTGCAGTAAGACTGGTTGTTGAGAGAGAAAAAGAAATCTCTTCTTTTTCACCAAAAGAATATTGGGAACTCGAAGTTGCTATTAAGCATGAAGAAAGAGAAGTAATCTTTAAACTCAATACCAAAAAATCAAACCTTGATTTAAAAAATGAGAATGAAGCAACAAAACTTGAGGAATTGCTCTTAAGATCAGAGCTTGAGATAACAGCAAATGAGAAATCAAAGCGCAAAATACCTGTTAAGCCTCCATTTATAACATCTACATTGCAGCAAACAGCAAGCTCAATGCTTGGTTATGGTTTGTCAAAGACAATGAAGCTTGCGCAAGACTTATATACTGGAGGCTATATCTCATATATGAGAACTGATTCACCAAATCTTAGTTTATTAGCTCAGAACAATTGCAAACAATATCTTCTTGATAAATACGGTGAAACTTATTCAACTCCAAGAAACTTTTCCTCTAAAGCATCAAATTCACAAGAAGCACACGAAGCCATTAGGCCAACCGATGTCACTTTTACACACAATGAACTCTCACTTAGCGTAGATCATAAAAAGCTATACAAATTAATATGGGATAGATTTGTTGCATCACAAATGCCACAGCCTGAGATAAATGTGAATAGCATCAAAGCTAAAGTTGGCGACAATATTTTAGAAACATCGCTTAGCAGCATAAGTTTTGATGGTTTTTATAAAGTCATGCCTCCTGGAAGTAACAGTGGCTATGTTGATTACGATTTAGAATCATTGAAAATTGGCATAAACAAAGAGATTTCAGAAGTCACTAAAACACAACATTTTACAAAACCACCATCGAGGTACTCTGAGGCAAGCTTGGTAAAAGAGTTGGAAAAAAGAGGTATTGGAAGACCATCTACTTACCAAGAAATCATTACTAATATCCAAAAAAGAGGATATGTAAGAAGTGAGAATAAAAGGATGTATGCTACTGCAATGGCAAATCTAGTTACTGACAGGTTGCTTACATCTTTTAATAATGTCATGGATTATGGTTTTACTGCTGAAATGGAAAAAAGTCTTGATGAAGTTGCAGAGGGAAAAGAAGACTGGAAAAAACTTTTGGATAATTTTTGTAAAGGTTTTAATGATGCAAAAGAAAAGGCTTCACAAAATATGGAAAGAAACGTGCCAATAGACACAGAGCTTGAATGTGATTCCTGTGGCAAAGGCAGAAAAATGCATTTAAAAACAACTCTCTCAGAGAGTGGTGAAGGCCGATATGAAAGTTCTGCTTTCTTAGGTTGTGAAGGATTTGCTGCTGAAGGGGATGAGCAATGCAAAAATACCAAGTCATTGATTTCAGTCGATCTATTTGCTGCTGATGATGATAAAGAGGCTGAAAATATCTTTTATAAATCGAAGTGTGATTTATGTGGTTCAATAATGCGTGGGTTTATTATAGATGAAAAAACTAAACTTCAAATATGTTCTAATTCACCAATTTGCAAAGGTACAAAACTAGAAAAGGGAGAATTCATAAAACCAAAAAATGAAGATGAAAAGCTCATTGATTGCCATAAGTGTTCAGGGCAAATGGAATTAAAACTAGGTAGATTTGGGAAATATTTTGCTTGTCAAGAATCAGTATGTGATGCTACACGCCAACTTATGAAAAATGGAGAGTTGAAGCCAGTCTTCATGGATCCAATCAAAATGGAAGAACTGAAATGCCAAAAATGTGACGATTATTATTTACTTAGAGATAGTCTTAAAGGATTGTTTTTAGCAGCTTCACAATTCCCTAAAAATAGAGAAACAAGAGCACCATTTGTTGCTGAGATAAAGTCTGTTTTAGACAAACTTCCAGAAAAATATCAACATTTTGCTTCAGCACCAGACAATGATCCAGATGGTGAACCATTGGTCGTTCGTTTTAATAGAAAAGATGGAACCCATAATCTTTCTGCAGAAAGCGGAGGTAAGAAAAAGAAGATTTTTTATGTTTACAAAGATGGCTCTTGGAAAGAAATGTCCAGAGATTAGTAAAAACACTTTAATAATT
>JBELJV010000023.1:0-13957 GCA_042090165.1 Gammaproteobacteria bacterium | reverse complement strand
CATCTACCCATGAAGCACCAGCTAAGAGCTTGTCATATCGATACATATCTAGAAGCGGGACAGCACAAATAACAGCATTAAATAAATCTGGACGTTGAGCAACGACCGCTCCAACGAGTAGTCCGCCATTAGATCCTCCCCTAATACCTAAGTGCTCATTTGAGGTTACTCCTGTACTAATAAGAGTTTCACCAACAGCAATAAAGTCATCATATGCTCTTTGTCTATTTTCCTTCAATGCTGATTGATGCCACTCAGGTCCAAATTCACCACCACCTCTAATATTAGCAATTACGTAAACCCCGCCTGCATCTAACCACTGGCGAGCAAATGAGCCGAGATAGGAAGGCGTTAAGGAAATTTGAAAACCGCCATAACCATAAAGTAAAGTTGGATTGCTTGAATCTGCCTCCATGCCAACATTCGAAACTTGAAAATAAGGAATTTCTGTACCGTCAGCAGAAGTTGCATAGAGCTGTTCAACTTTATATATTTCTGGATCAAATTTTTCAGGAAGAGATTTTATTTTTTCAAAATCCTTATCATCATTAGCGTAATAGAGAGAGGTTGGTTCAGTAAAACTTTCTGAACTTATGAACAAGTGATCTGCCCATTCATCAAGACTAGATACTGATAGCTCTGCGTTGCCAAAACTTCTGATTTCGCTCTCGCTCCAATCTGTTCCAACTTTCTCATAGTGAAGAATTTTTCCGTTAATGTTATCCATAACTGAAACATAGATTTCATCACGCCCCAGACTTACACCTCTTAAAAATCTCTTATCAGATGGTGCAAAGATCAATTCTATTGATTCATCAGATATCTGATTTTCCAGAGCATCTGCAATGTTGACTGCAACTAACGAACCAGAGCTGTAGCCTCTCCAGTTTTCATCAAGACTGACTATAAGTGAGCCTTTAAATGTACCATTAACATCCATTCTCAATGGAAGATCTAACTTAACTAACTCATTGTCTTTAAATAAATACAAAACTTTAGTAAAAAATGTTGGGCCTTCTAAAATGCCGGAGTAATTTCCATCGGGTCTAATTGAAGAAAATGGAAAACTAAAAATCTTTTTGTAATCACCATCAAAGACCACTTCAATATCTTCTAGATTCTCTCCTCGGGTCCAGATCTTTACTTGACGCGCGTAGCCTGATTCATTCATGCTGCCTTCACCAAAATCTGTGGCAATCATAATTTGGTTTTCATTGATCCAGCCAGATGATTGTTTTGATTCACTAGTGTTAAAACCATTTTCTACGAAAGTTTTACTAACTAAATCAAACTCTCTTGTAACTACAGCATCTTTTCCGCCAATAGATAACCTCATCAAACATTTTTCATAATTGGGTGCTAGACAATCTGAACCTTTGTAAACCCAGTTTTGACCTTCTTTTTTTGCGAGCTCGTCAATATCTAATAAAATTTCCCATTCAGGTTGATCGGTTTTATATGAGTCAATCGATGTTCTGCGCCATAACCCTCTAACATTGGTTTCATCACGCCAGAAGTTATACATCATGCCACCTTGAACATAAGCATAAGGAATACGATCATTTGATTGGTACTCTTCTAGAAGTTCCTCGTAGGTACTGGTGAAACTTTCTGATTCAGAGTACCTAGCTTCTGTTATTTCATTTTGACTTTTGACCCATGCAAGTGCGTCATCACCCTCTACTTCTTCAAGCCACAGATAAGGATCTGTGGTATCAACAACAATCTCTTTTTCTTCACTACAACTCATAATTAAAAACGCTATACAAATAACAATAATATTTTTCATCCTGCAATTTTAAGGGCATTTTAGGTTTTTCCATAATAAGTGAAAAAGATTTATCATCAATATATGACTATTGCATTTATCTCAGATCTCCATCTTGAACCAGTTGAGAATGATAAGACTGTAGGATTCTTTAATTTTCTGGATTCCGCTCAGAATAAATATCAACAACTTTATATTCTTGGTGATTTTTTTGAATACTGGATTGGTGATGATGATAACGAACCTGTAAACCTAAGTATTCAACAAAAGCTTAAAGCAGCAACTGATTCTGGTTTAGATATTTTCTTTGTTCATGGTAATAGAGACTTCTTGATTGGTTCTGAATTTGAAAAAAATACTGGGGTTAAGATTATTGAAGATATGACTCTGATCGAAATTGGAAATAAAAGTGCAATGGTTGCTCATGGAGATTCTTTTTGCACTGATGATGTTGAATACCAAGAAATGAAAAAAGAAATTAGATCAGACTCATGGAAAAATAACTTCCTTGCTAAATCAATTGATGAAAGAATTGCTTTTGCTAACAATATGCGTGCAGAAAGTGCTAAAAGAAGTAGCAATAAACCTGAGAACATCATGGATGTTAATTGTGATTATGTTTCTCAAATTATCAGTGATCATAATATCGATTACCTTATCCATGGTCACACACATAGGCCTAAAATTCACCAGACTGGTAACGCATTAAGAGCGGTACTTGGAAGTTGGGAAGAAGAAGGATGGGTCATTGAATATAATCAAGAACATCTGGAACTTAAGTCTTTCACCCTATAATAAATTAGTATAAAATACTGTATAAATATACAGTACTTTATATATGTTTTCTAAAGAGAAGAATGGGGATTGCTTGCCTCATAAAAACCTAAAACACTCTGGTTTCCCCAGCCCAGCAAATGACTATATAGAGAATCCGATTAATTTAAATGAACTGCTAGTAAAAAGACCTAGTGCTACATTTTTAATGCGATTCAGAGGTCATGAGATGATATTTTCTGGCATTAAAAATAACTGTATTCTGGTGATTGACAGAAGCATTCAGCCTGGCAATAGCGATATCATTGTCGCAACTGTTAATGATAGTTTTTTATGTCGCAAACTTATTATTGGTAACAAAAAATACCTAATCACCGATTGTCAAAACAATACCAGAATAGATATAGATACAATTATAGATTTTGAACTATTGGGGGTTGTGACCTCTTCCATCAATACTTACTAATGTTTGCTCTTGTTGATTGCAATAGCTTCTACGCTTCATGCGAAAAAATATTTAGACCTGATCTAAGAAATAAGCCTATTGTTGTTCTGAGCAATAATGATGGTTGTGTCATAGCCAGATCATCTGAAGCAAAACTAATGGGAATAGGTATGGGTCAGCCTTGGTACCAGGTAAAGGACAAGTATCTCAATAGCAAGGGGATAGTTTTCTCTTCCAACTATGAACTTTATGCTGACATCTCGAATAGGGTGATGAACGTGTTAACTGAATTTTGTCCTGAAATTGATATCTACAGCATAGACGAAGCTTTCTTGGATCTTAGCTCATTTAAAACCAACATAGATCTTATAAATTTTGCTCATGATTGTAGAGATAAAATAAAGAAGTGGGTAGGCATACCAGTCAGCATAGGCATAGCTCCAACAAGAACTCTATCAAAATTAGCAAACAAGGTAGCAAAAGATGACCCACGATATGGAGGGGTTGTAATTTTGGCAAATAAAGATATCACTCGCCATTTTCTAAAGTCCACTTCCATCGACAAAATATGGGGTGTCGGTAGACGGCTGACAATTAGATTAAAGGAAATTGGAATCAGCAATGCATATGATCTAAGTCAATTAGACCCAAGGCTGGTGGGAAGTAATTTTAATGTCATTTTAGAAAGGACAGTAAGAGAGCTTCGAGGGCAGTCATGCATTACAACCAATAATTTTATGGAACCTAAAAAACAAATCATGGTTAGCAGGAGTTTCGGTAGAAGTATAACTTCAAAGAAGATTTTATCTGAAGCAATTAGCTTTCATGCTAGCAGAGCTGCAGAAAAACTTAGACATGAATCTCAAAAATGTAGAATTATTACAGCTTTTATCAGGTCGAATAGGTTTAATAACAACATCAAACAAATTTATGCATCGAGGCATATAGAGCTTGCCTACCCAACAGACGATTCTCGCATAATAATCAAGAATGCAAATCAAATTCTTAACTCAGTTTTTATGGATGGATACCAATATTCAAAAGCTGGAGTCTTACTGAGCGATTTTACTAAAAGTTATGGATATCAAATGTCATTGTTTGATAAAAATATTGATAGTAAATCTTCAAGAGAGCTGATGAAAACAGTAGACCATATAAATATGATGGAAATAGCAAGAATTGGTTTTGGCAATCAAGGATTTATTAATACATGGAGGATGAAGAGACAAATAAAATCAAAGAGGTACACAACAAAGGTTAAGGAACTGCCAGAAGTTAGTTAAGTGATTTAGGCTGAATATATCTTGTGTAATGTGCCTCAGAAAGCTCAAAAAAATCTTTGTTAATTTCATCTCTTAAATCTGAAAGAGAGACTTGATTAAAATCAGGCATAACTGCTAACCCAAGCTCTTTAATGTTTAGACCATCAAGTGAAGTAGAGCGAAGTAAATCAAAAACCCAACACAAGGGATCTAAATCTTGATTGAAGGATATGCGTGCTTCGAGAAGCTTTGATAATAATAATTTCTGATCGGTAACCTTAAATTTATCCTTAAGGACAAGTATCTTAAATTTCTCTAGACGCCTGTTGACGATATCTTTTTCATGATCGCTGTAATTAATCCAGCCAGTAACTTCATGACGGAATCTTTTACAGCCTCGACAAATATCATCACCGTAAGTAGTAGAGCATACTCCTATACAAGGTGTTCTTTTGATCAACTTATCACTCATTATTATTTGTTATTCTTTCTATTAAGATAACTTAGATGTAGAATTGTGATCAAATTTTTCAATATGTTAGAGGGCTATTACAAAGAAAAGATTGCTCGAGAAGAGCAAGGACTACCTCCTTTACCTCTGAATGCTGAACAAGTGCAGGAAATTGCAAATGTTTTTGAACAAGGAAAAGGTGGCAACGACCTTTTAAATCTTCTAGAGAATGAAGTTCCACCAGGAGTGGATGAAGCAGCTTATGTGAAAGCAGCTTTTTTAAAAGATATAGCCACTGAAAAGCTATCCACTGATTTAATTTCACCAGAAAAAGCAATTTCGCTGTTAGGCACAATGCTGGGTGGTTATTCAGTTGAGGCGCTTGTAGAGATACTCAAGATTGGGAAGTTTGGATCTGCTGCTGCAGAAGCACTTAAGAGCACAATTCTTGTATATGATGCATTCAATGAAATCTTTGATCTAAGCAAGAATAATGAGCATGCAAAAGACATTATACATTCATGGGCAGAAGCTGAATGGTTTAAAAATAAACCCTCTCTGGCAAAGGAAATTCCACTGACCATATACAAGGTTAGTGGCGAAACTAACACCGATGATTTTTCTCCTGCTAAAGAAGCGTGGTCAAGACCTGATATACCTCTTCACGCCCAAGCATTTTTGAAATTTTCAGAAAATATGGAAAGTCCTTTGGAAAAACTTGAAGAACTTAAGCAAGATGGTTCAAAGTTAGTTTTTGTTGGCGATGTTGTTGGAACAGGTTCATCTAGAAAATCTGCTGCAAACTCTATGCTTTGGCATATGGGTGAAGACATTCCATGCGTTCCTGCTAAAAGAACTGGTGGTTTTTGTTTTGGGAACAAAATTGCTCCAATTTTTTTCAATACATTACAAGATTCAGGAGCGTTACCAATTGAGCTTGATGTTGATAACTTAGATCACGGTAAAAAAATTATTTTAAAACCTTATGATGGAAAAGTATTAGATGCTGATACTTTCGATGTTATAAGTACTTTTGACTTTAAAAGCAATGTGATCTTTGATGAAGTTCAAGCTGGTGGGCGAATAAACCTGATTATAGGCAGACAGCTTGCTGACAAAACGAGAGAGAAACTTGATTTACCACCTTCAGATGTATTTAGAAGATATGGTGACAGTGAAACATCACAAAAAGGGTATACTCTTGCACAAAAGATGGTAGGAAAAGCCTGTGGAATGAGTGGAGTAAGAGCTGGGCAGTATTGTGAACCAAGAATAACAACAGTAGGCTCGCAAGATACTACAGGCCCAATGACAAGAGATGAGTTAAAAGAACTTGCATGTTTAGGATTTTCATCTGATCTTGTTATGCAGTCCTTTTGCCATACAGCAGCTTACCCAAAACCCGTTGATGAAGTAACTCATAGGACTCTTCCTGACTTTTTTATCAATCGTGGTGGTGTTTCTTTAAGACCAGGAGATGGAATTATTCACTCATGGCTTAATAGAATGCTATTACCAGATACAGTTGGTACCGGAGGTGACAGTCATACAAGATTTCCTATAGGCATAAGTTTTCCAGCTGGATCAGGAATGGTTGCATTTGCTGCAACACTTGGGGTCATGCCTTTAGAAATGCCAGAAAGTGTTTTAGTAAGATTCTCAGGTGAGCTGAAACCTGGAATTACAATAAGAGACTTAGTGCATGCCATTCCATACTATGCAATGAAACAAGATCTTCTTACCCTAGACAAAAAGAACAAGAAAAACATCTTTTCTGGAAGATGTCTTGAAATAGAAGGTTTGCCAAACTTGAAAATTGAGCAAGCATTTGAACTGTCAGACGCTTCAGCTGAGAGATCTGCATCAGGCTGCACTGTTAAACTCGACAAAGAACCAGTTATAGAATATTTGCAATCAAATATCACCCTACTAAGATGGATGATCTCAGAAGGATACCATGACCCAAAAGCTTTAGAGAGACGTGCAGGTGAAATGGAGAAATGGATAGAAAGCCCAGAGCTGATGGAGGCTGACACAGATGCAGAATATGCAGCAGTTATTGAAATACCTCTTGATAAGATTGACGAGCCGCTCTTATGCTGCCCCAATGATCCAGATGATGTAAAAAAACTTAGTGAAGTTGCTGGCGATGAAGTGCACGAAACTTTTCTTGGCTCCTGCATGACTAATATTGGTCATTTCAGAGCTGCAGGTAAATTACTAGAAAAATATGGTGAAACTAAAACAAGATTTTGGGTAGTGCCCCCAACAAGAATGGATGAACATCAACTTGCTGTTGAAGGCTACAATGATATCTTTGAGAAATCTAAAGCTAGAGTAGAGATACCAGGCTGCTCACTCTGTATGGGTAATCAGGCAAGAGCTGCTGATAACTCCACAATGATTTCTACTTCGACCAGAAACTTTCCAAATAGAATGGGTGATGGTTGCAATGTCTACTTGGCTTCCTCAGAAGTTACTGCAATTTCATCACTTTTAGGAAAAATTCCAACTGCTAAAGAATATCGTGAATATATGACTGATTTAAATTCAATGAATCAAGAAATATTTAGATATATGAACTTTAATGAAATTGAAGATTACCAAAAAAGGGTTAGAGATACGGATATTTCATTACTTAATGTGGAAGAAGTTAAAGATTAGCCATACTTCTTGCTTTCTCTAAATCATCTAAATACTCATTAGAAATGTTCGTGGGATAATTGCCGTCAAAAATAGATTTTTCAACTCCATCTAATTCTGGGTTTAGCTCCATAACACAGCTAATAAGGTCCTCTAAATCTTGATATACAAGGTTATCACAACCGAGAAAATCTTTAATTTCCTCAACTGTCCTACCACTCGCAATTAAATCTTGTTTTGCTGCCATATCAATACCATATACATTTGGATACATAATTTCTGGAGCTGCTGAAGCAACAGATACTTTATGAGCGCCTGCTTTGTAACACATCCCGACAATTTCTTTCATCGTGGTGCCACGCACAATTGAATCGTCGACTAATAAAACATTTTTACCCTTAAATTCATCAAAAATTGGGTTAAGCTTTCTTCTAACAGATGCTCTTCTAAGACCTTGTTCCGGCATAATAAAAGTCCTTCCAACATATCTATTCTTAACAAATCCAAAAGCTATCTCTTTGTTGAGAACTTCTGCCACCTTTACACCACTTGTGATGGAACTTTCTGGTATTGGGACGACAACATCAATATCATCATCTGCGATGTGTTTTCTAATCTTTTTAGCAAGTTTCGTGCCCATTGCTTGTCGTGCTTGATAGACACTAATACCATCGATAACTGAGTCAGGTCTAGCAAAATAGACAAACTCAAATAAACATGGTGTTAATGCTGTCTCTTCACAGCAAATTTCAGAAAAAAGATCTCCGTTGAATGTTATAAAAATTGCTTCGCCTGGCTGCAGTTCTCTTTCTAACTCATAATTTGAACATGAAAAAGCAGCACTTTCAGAAGATACCATATAATCTTTACTACCATCTTCATTTACTCTAGAACCAAGTGATAGAGGTCGGATGCCATACCTATCTCTAAAGGCAAGTAAGCCATAATCAGTAATAATTGAAACTACATTGATACTACCCTCACACCTTTGAAAGGTGTTTCTTACCGCATTAAAAAAAGTGTCTGGCCCTGGCTCAGTATCCTTGCTCTTAGAAATTTCATGAGCAAGAATATTCAATAAAACTTCAGAATCACTGTTTGTTGATATATGCCTTAAATCGCTATGGAAAAGTTCTTCTGCTAGTTCTTTAGTATTGGACAAATTGCCGTTATGAGCTAATGAGATGCCGTAGGGAGAATTTACATACATTGGTTGGGCATATTCTTTAGTATTTCCACCAGCAGTTGGATATCGCACATGACCAATACCATAGGTTCCTCGTAACCTTTCAAAATGCTGCTGATTAAAAACTTCACTTACTAAGCCTTTAGATTTGCGGGATTGCAGGTTACCTTTTTTGCAGACTGTAATACCAGCTGCGTCCTGCCCCCTATGTTGAAGCATTATTAATGAATCGTAAAGTTCAGTAAAACAATCAGTTCTCTGAACTAAGCCTACTATTCCACACATTAAATTAGCAAGTAAGTAAATATATTCTCGAAGTAGTAAAGTAAAAAATTAATTACAAATGAATTGTACACTAAAGAAGTTTCAAGCAAGTTCGGAAATAGTTGCAAAATTAAAAAAATTAAAAGCATGAAACGCATAATTGCTAATAATGACCCAAATATTATGCTAATCATGCCCTTTATTTTTGGCACATATAAGCCTGCAGAAAAATTTACAAATGGTAAACCTGCAGATGCAAATAAAAATAAAAACACATTATAGATATCGTCAGCATAAGTTAAGCCCTGATCCTCAAAATAATCATAAACATACTCTAGATTGTTCAATGTGATAAAAGAGTAAAATAATAAGATCGATAGAAATACCATTTCCTTAAGAATGCCATTGCCTTTGACTCTTACAAATAAAAGTACCAAGCCTGTTGTGAACAATATATCAAGAATACTAAAATTTATATTTTCCACTGCTTTATCTCAGATGTACTAAGGGAAAGACTATCATTAAGAAAACCCTTAGCCTCCTCTAACTGTAGTTTATCAATATATGGCCCAATAAATAATGAATTACTTTTTTTAAATGAGATAAATCCATTTTCAAGTAATAAATTCTCAATTTCATCAAAACTATAGCTGTCAGTTTTATCTAAACTTATTACCCAACTTATTGGTGTTCCATCATAGTTCATAACAATGCTATTTGAATTATCTCTAAGCTGTTGTTCATTAAATTTATTTTCAAGCTCAATAATCTCCTGATCAATTAGAGAAATTTTAAGCTCATAATCAGCAATACTAGCTGTGGAGTCTTCAGAACTTACAAATTTAAAAACGTTATAACTGATATAAACCGTATAAATGATGGTCACGATAATGACTATGCCGAGGAAATATTTTACGAGCTCTCTCATTATTGAAGGATAGTAAGCATTTTGTCGAGAAATTCTCTGAGATCCTTTCTATTTACTATCTTATCGACAAAACCTTTCTCTAATTGTTTTTCTGAAGTTTGAAAATCTTTAGGCAATTCTTCTTTTACAGTATCTTGAATAACTCTCTTTCCAGAAAACCCTATTCTAGCTTTTGGTTCGGCAATTATTAAATCCCCTAGCATTGCTAAACTAGCAGTGACTCCCCCGTAACATGGATCAACTAGTACAGAAATAAATGGTAATTTTTTTTTCTTTAGTTTTTTAACAGCAGCGGCTGTTTTGCCCATTTGGAACAATGAAATCATAGATTCTTGCATTCGTGCCCCGCCACTTGTTGAAAAAGCAACTAATGGAGAATTGTGCTCAACTGCGTAATCAACTGCTTTTGTAAACCTTTTTCCAACAATAGCCCCCATCGAACCTCCCAGAAAATCAAACTCAAAAATTGCTACAACAATATCTTTACCGAGCACTTTGCCTGTGCCAATTGAAATTGCTTCATCTGCATCTGATTTGGCAAGTGCGTCTTGGTATCGATCTTTATATTTTTTAGTATCTTTGAATTGTAAATAATCATTAAATTGCTCGGCATCATTGAGATTGACGTAAGTATCCTTATCAAAGGTGATATCGATTCTTTCAGTTACGTTCACCTTAAAATGATGAGAGCACTTTGAGCAGACATAAGAATTTTTCTTGAGTTCAGGGATATAGAGTATGGATCCACATTTGTCACACGACTTCCACAGCCCTTCTGGTATTTTACTATCTTTATCATTCCCAAATGTTTGAGAAATGTTTCTCTTCATAGTGGGTATGAAATCTTTAATCCAATTCATCTATCAATACCGTATTTTTTGTGTATTTAAAATTATTATACTCTGGTCCTATAAAATATAACCCATTTGGTGATACTGTTTTACCGGCTTCTGATCTCTTTTTCGCAGCAATAATATCTTTGAATTGTTTTACAGTTATTTTCTTTTTGCCTACTTCTAATAAAGTGCCAACAATAATTCTTATCATATTTAGCAAAAAAGCATTCCCCACTATGGAAAAAATAATGTATGGTCCTTTGGTTTTTACTGACACTTCATAAATTTCACGCATTGCCGAGTTAGACTGACAACCTGAAGCTCGAAAAGATGAAAAATCTTTTTCGCCAACAAGATGTTGGGCTGCTTTGTGCATTGCAGCAGCATTTATATTGTCTCTAATTAGCAAACATTGTTCATTTTCAAAACCAGTACTGTTATTGCTTTTTTTAATAAGGTATTTGTACGTTCTTTTGACTGCATCAAACCGGGCATGTTGATCCTTATTTACCTTAGAAAGGTTTATTACCGATATATCATCTGGTAAGTATCTATTTGTGCCTTTTACCCAGGAATCTATACTTCTTCTTGAGTTTGTATCGAAGTGAACAATTTGATTTGTCGCATGAACACCAGAATCTGTTCGTCCTGAACAGATAGTTTTAATTGACTCGTTAGCAATTTTGGAAAGAGCTTTTTCTAGCTGGCCTTGGATAGTTCTTTTTGTATTGGATTGTTTTTGAAACCCTAAGTAATTCAAGCCTTTATACTCAAGCTGGACAAAATATCTCGGCATCAATCTATCTCTTTAATAAGTTTTTCAATTTGTTGAGATTCTTTGTTTGTTAATTTATTTTGTTTAAGTTTAGTTAGTATTTTTTTTGCTTTGTTTGTACTCCCCATATTCATAAGAGCAATAGCCAAATCAATTTTTTGTGTAACTGGATTAGCACTTATCTCATTACTTTCATAAGATGTCTCTTCAAAATCAATAAGATTATCACTCTTTTTTTGGTATTTTTTTGTGTCATGTTTAATTTTGAGCTCAAGAATAAATAACAACATTATTCCAATAATTACTGCGACCTGTAGATTGGTAATTTCTACACCATAATCCAGAAAAAAAGCTGAGGGGTCTTTTAAAAGCAGTGCAAGATCTAGGTTTTGAAGAAAAGTTTTAAGAGTCTCTATCGACATTAAAACATTGTCCTTTATCAAGAAGCACTTGATCTAATATGCATAAAGCTGCCATTGATTCAAGAATTGGAGCAGCACGCAAACCAACACAGGGATCATGTCTTCCTTTAACTTGTAGATCAACCATTTCATTGTCTTTGTTAACAGTTGTTGTTTTTTGTGAGATGCTTGATGTTGGTTTTAGTGATACATAGATATCTATATCTTCGCCATTTGAAATGCCGCCAAGTATTCCTCCAGAATTGTTAGAAAGGAAACCAGCTTTGACCATTAAATCTCTATTCGCTGAACCTCTCATGCTTACAACATTAGCGCCAGCACCAATCTCAACAGCTTTAACAGCATTTACACCCATCATTGCTTTTGCAAGTTCGGCATCTAATTTTGAGAATACTGGCGATCCTACTCCTGGCATTAAACCATTGATTCTTACCAATATCTTTGCACCAACAGAATCCTGATCCTTAATTAAAGCTTGAAAAAAAGTTTCAAGCTCACTAATTTTGTCCGTATCTACAAAATTGAAATCATTATTAGCTGTATCTGCTAAAAAAACTTTATCAGCTTGAATATCTCCTATTTGCACAACACCTGCTGAAATATTTACACCAAGTGTTGCTAAGATTTTTTTTGCAATAGCTCCACCAGCAACACGCATAGAAGTTTCCCGAGCGCTTGCTCTTCCTCCGCCACGGTAATCCCTTATCCCATACTTTTGTTGATAGGCATAATCAGCATGTCCAGGTCGAAATTTGTCTTTGACATTTTCATAGTCTTTTGATTTTTGGTCTTTGTTTTTAATTATTAGCCCTATAGGGGTTCCTGTTGTTTTTCCTTCAAAAACTCCTGATAAAATCTCGACAGCATCATCTTCCTTCCTTTGTGTTACATATCGTGACTGTCCAGGTTTTCGTCTATCTAATTCTTCTTGTATATCCTCAACAGCAAGAGGGATATTTGGGGGGCACCCATCTACTATTGCTCCTAAAGCAACACCATGACTCTCACCAAAGGTAGTTAATTTAAAAATTGTTCCAAATGTATTTCCAGACATATTATTTGTATATTTTCTTCAGAATATTGTAAATTTCAACTTTATCTAAATCTAAAGAGTTGTAAGCATCAGATAAAAAGGTCTGATCCA
This sequence comes from Gammaproteobacteria bacterium, assembly GCA_042090165.1. GTDB lineage: Bacteria > Pseudomonadota > Gammaproteobacteria > Magnimaribacterales > TMED112 > TMED112. Next base: position 1,059 of record JBELJV010000023.1, on the reverse strand, counting down.
GTTCAATATTTTCAAGACTATTATTAAATTTTTGCTTCAGATATGGTTTTGACTCCTGTCTTCTCTCTCTGTGACCCAAGGGATAAATTACTTCTTCTTCCATTACATCGCCATTTTTTAATGTCACAGTAACTTTATTTGGAATTGCTCTCTCATCAAGATTGTAATACCTATTTGTATATTCAGTGTTTTCTGATGTGGAAGTAATTTCTCTTAAGCTATCAATCCTTGAATCCGATGCAGCTTCATCTGTGTAGGAATTAGCATCTAAATTTCCATTTAACAAGCACCAAGCCACTATGTATTCAATACAATGATCTCGATCGGCATAATTTGTGAGAGGCCCTTGTTTTGAAATAATTCTCACACCAGGTTCTTGTGTATGAATATTAATATGCGCAATATCATCAAAGGCAACTTCTGGATGGAGCTTTATTGCAGCTTCAGCAGCTGTTTGTGCATGAAACTCAGCAGGAAAATTAACCTTATAAAGTATGTTATCCATAACATAAGAATTTAGCTCTCGCTCAAGCTTAACTGGATTGTCTCCCATTAAGACATCATTGAATCCCCATACCTCAGCAGAAATGACAGATGGATAATGCTCGTCACTAACTTCTGAAATAAATGCAAGTTTGACGCCTCTTGCACCAGCATCTCCTGCAGCCCAGCTTTTTCTTGCGCCAGTATTTGGAAAATGGCGGTATGTTCTTAAACTCTGTCCATCCACAAATGCATTACTAATTACAGCACTCATTTGTTCGTTATCGTGACCTAACATCTTTGAAGCTACTGCAGCAGAGGCAATCTTTACAAGAACCACGTGATCTAAGCCTTCTTTATTGAAGCTATTTTCAATGGCTAATGCTCCCTGAATTTCGTGAGCTATAACCATGAAATTTAAAATATCTCTTAGGCTGAATGTTACGTTTCTCTCCGTTTTCAGATAATCAGCTAAAGCCAAGATAGCCGCTAAATTATCGGATGGATGACCCCACTCCTTTGCAAGCCAGGTATCATTAAAATCCAACCATCTTATTAATGCTCCATTTAAAAATG
>JBELJV010000022.1:9013-14039 GCA_042090165.1 Gammaproteobacteria bacterium | reverse complement strand
TTCAATCACTATCACAAATGTTGCTTGCAGCTGGAAATCCATACTGGGCAGCTGAGGTTATGTTAACAGGCATGTCTAAGGTTCCAGGCTTAGTAGTTGTTGATCAATTGTGTGAGATGAGCAAAGTATTAGATGAGGACGGTAATCTTAAAACAGATAGTGATGGAGTTGTTGAAGAACTTGTATGTACAGATGTGTATGGACCTGCATTTGTTGCACCTGGTTCCCCACAAGCCTTGGAGGTAGATGGAGCGCCAATACTGGAAGAAGATAAGAGAAATCTTACTATTCTTGCAGAATCTTTAAGAGCAGCTAAAGAAAGAGAGGCTGCTATCGAAATATTTGAAAAATTAGCAAAATTCACTGATGATGGAGAGGCTTTTATAGCTATAGGCTATCTCTATTATCAAGCAAATAGAATTGATGAAGCTATCTTAGCTATAGATAAAGGACTCAAGAGGGGTAATTTAAAAAATCCTGGTTTTGCACAACTAACACTAGGCCAAGCTCTATTTGAAAAAGAGAGATTTGATGAAGCCAGAGAAGTATTCAATAAAGCAACTAATAGCAAAAGTAATACTGTTAAAAAATCAGCAAGGTCATGGTTGAAATATACAGATAATGAACAAAAAAGGGTTAAAAATCTTAACCTCAGAAGAGAATCTATTTCTTAATATATTCGACTACTTCAAAAGAGAATTCATTCACGTCAGATTGTGCAAATTGTTCTGATTTATCTTGATTCCATTCTGAAAGATCAAGGCTAGGAAAATAAACATCACCTTTAATGTTTGGAGCATCTACCCAAGATATAACTAGCTTATTAACGTGCTTCATGCCTTCCTCAAAAATTCTAGCACCACCTATAAGAACAATCTCATTTTGGTCTGCCGAGATAGTGTAATTAGTTGCTAATTCTATGGCATCAGGAAGGTTTCGAGTTATTACTAAACCCTGAGTATCGGCCATTGTGCTTGAAACAACTATATTGAATCGATTAGGCAAAGGCCTGCCTATTGAGTCATAAGTATTTCTTCCCATTATAATGGCTTTATTCATTGAGTAGTTTTTGAAATGTTGTAGATCATCTTTTAACTTCCAAGGCAGGTCATTATTCACACCAATAACGTTATCAGCATTCATTGCGACTAGAGATGAGATGATCATATTGCTACTTTAGCAGGAATATGAGGATGGAACTGATAATTAACAAGCTCAAAGTCATCAAATTCAAACTTATCAATTGATTTTTTAGGTTGTACGATTATTTGTGGTGGTTCAAGTGGTTTTCTGCTTAGCTGTTCTTCAGCTTGTTCAAGATGGTTTAAATATAAATGAGCATCACCCAATGTGTGAACAAAATCGCCAACCTCTAAATCACACACTTTGGCTATCATGTGTGTTAGCAAAGCATACGAAGCAATATTAAAAGGCACGCCTAAGAAGATATCAGCACTTCTTTGATAAAGCTGACAAGAAAGCTTGCCATCTACAACATAAAATTGAAACAGGATATGACATGGAGCTAAGGCCATACTTGATATATCAGCTACATTCCAGGCACTCACGATATGTCTTCTGCTATCAGGGTTTTGTTTAATCTGATCAATAACTCCTGTAACCTGGTCATGGATGCCATTGGCCCCTTCCCATTTGCGCCACTGTTTACCATAAACTGGGCCCAGGTCGCCATTATCATCTGCCCATTCATCCCATATTGATACTCCATTCTCTTTTAAGTACTTAATATTGGTATCTCCTTTTAAAAACCATAAAAGTTCATAGGCAACAGATTTGAAATGTATTTTTTTAGTTGTGACTAGTGGAAAAGACTCTTCTAAATTGAAGCGCATTTGGTGGCCAAAAACAGATAAGGTTCCTGTTCCTGTTCGGTCTCCTTTTTGCTTACCAGTGTCTTTAACTCTTTGAAGTAAATCTAGGTATTCTTGCATTATTTTCGGTAAAGAATTATTACTCCTAATATTATCATAGGTATAGACAATATCTGTCCCTGAGTTAAAAAACTAAACAATAAAAAGTCATTTCCCCACACCAGATCAGGTGTTCTGAATATTTCAGCTATTGAACGTGTAACACCGTAACCTATAAGAAAAATAGCGGTAAGTTTTCCTGCATTGCCAGAGGGCTTAAAAAGATAATTTAATAAAACATACAAAACTACTCCCTCTAAAAAAGCCTCATATAATTGTGATGGGTGTCGCACCAAGCCCTCAGGATCAGTAGGAAAAATCATACCCCAAGAGACATCAGTTGGACGACCATATAGTTCAGCATTGATAAAGTTGGCTATTCTGCCAAGAAATAAAGCGATAGGCACTTGTGGGACAAGCCAATCTGTCAGTTGGAAAAACTTATAACCTTTTCTATAGGCAAAAATCCAGACACCGACCATTACACCGATCACACCACCATGAAAGGCCATGCCACCCTCATATATTTTTAAAAAATATAAAGGATCTTGAAGTTGTAGATGAAAGTCGTAAAAAAGCACACTGCCTAATCTTCCGCCAATAACAGCACAAAGCAATCCATAAACAATTACCAGATCCTCAGCATCATTTTTTTCCATTTGGATATTAAATTTGCTTCTTGTTTGCAGCATTCGTATGTAAATAAGATAAGCCCCAACAACATACGCCAGACCATACCAATAGATATTTATTGATTCACCCCAAAAACCAGAAATAGGAATTGAAATTGCTACTGGGTCTATATTTGGATATTCAATCATTATGCAAAAAACCAATACAAAAAGATTGGCACCAACTGAAGAGCATAGAGCGTCTGAAAAACTTTCTCGTTAACTTTTTGTGTCATATATGCCCCAAATCTTGAAGAAAATGAACTAAAGATCACTATACACAATAATGAAAGATAGTTTACATATCCAAGTGAGTAGTCAGGTAGGTCTTGAGCATCCAAACCTAAAAAAATATAAGTTCCTGCACCAATCAATCCTACTGGAAGAGTGCATGTAACAGAGGTTCCAGCAGCTCTTCTCATATTTTCACCCATAAATTTTAAGAAAGGACCTATAAAAATTCCCCCTCCAAGGCCAAAAGTTGTGGAAACTGTACCAACTAACCCACCAAATGGCACGGCCTGAATTATGGGGATATCCACAAAGCTATCTTTGTTTTGCATTTTAAAAAACATACGTAGTGATATCAGTAATATAAAAAAAGCAAAAATTTTCTTGAACAATTCTTTTTCTGCACCAACAGAAATAAATGCACCCAAAATAGCACCAAATGCAATGCCAGCAAAAAGCTTATAGAAATTTGTCCAGGATATATTTTTATTTCTATGATGCACTGGTATTGCTGACAACGAATTTATTACGATACACGCTAGAGCGGTTCCAAGAGCTATAGGGATGCTTATCTCATCAGAATATCCCATCTGTGTATACAAGAAATGAAGTGCTGGGACTAATACAATCCCTCCGCCTACTCCAAAGAACCCTGCTAAAAAACCAGAAAGAATGCCTACTAGAGGATAAATGAGAAGCTCAATCATCTGATAATTTTTTTGCTTCCTTCGAGCCTAGTGATACAAGTCCTTGTATTCTTGATGATACTGAGCCTTTGCCATCTATTAATTTATTTCGTGCATCATCGTATTTTTTTTGCGACTGTGCTATGGAATTGCCTAAAGCATCCATAACTTCTGTGAAACCACCAAGCTTATCAACTAATTTTTGAGCTTCATCATAAACCTTAATTACACTCTCTCTTTGACCATCAAGTCGCCATAAGTTTTCAACCATTTTGATGGATATATGAAGAATGGAGGGGCTAATTAAAGCGATGCGTTTCTTGTCAGCATAAGCAACTAAATCTGGATCAAACTTTAAAGCTACACTTAAAGAATCATCTATACCAAGAAACATGAAAATTAAATCTGGCGTATTTAATTCTTCGATTTGATTATATTTGGTATTACTAAGATCATTGATTCTGTCTCTGATGTTTTTAGTTAGTAATTTGCCAAGTTTTTGCTTTTCTTCCACAGAATCAGTATTGCAATATTGGTTATATGCAGTGAATGAGAACTTTGAATCAATAATAATATTTCTATTTTGTGGTAAATAGATAACAGCATCAGGCATTTCCCTGCTGACATCGCCATCAGATTTTACTGTGAAACCTTTTTGCAATAAATAATGAGTATTTTCTTCAAGCCCAGAACTCTCAAGTAGCATTTCTAGCTTCAGCTCGCCATAATCACCTTGAGTTTTGCTGTCTCCTGACAATGCTTTAGTTAATTTATTGGCATCTGAGGTAATCTGGTTGGTTTGTTCAATAAGGTTATCGATTGTGAGCTTAGTCTTGGTATGAAACTCATGTTGTTGACTAGTGTTCTTTCTAACTTCTTCTTCAAATTCTTTTATTCTTTTCTTAAAGGGCTCAATAATGTTTTCAATATTTTCCTTTGAAGATTTTTTGAAGTCTTCCTCCCTTTTTGCATAAACAGATTCTATTGAGTTTGAAATTTTTTCTTCTAGTTGTTCAGAAAAAACGGAAGAATCCGGTTTTTTCTTGGTGGCATTGATTAAAAAAACAATTGTTCCTAAAGCAATGAGCAAAAATATTGTTAAAATTGTGACTACTAGATCCATAGATGAATATTTTAGAACAAATTAGAAAAGAACTCCCCTGGCTTGAAGATAAAGTCTCATATGATCTAACCAGAGGAAAACCATCAAGTGATCAATTAGATATTTCCCAGCACTATTTAGAGAAAATTAATCAGCCTTACCATATGGATGGAGTGGATATACGAAATTATGGCCTGCCTGAAGGATTGCCATCAGCAAAAGCGTTGGGTGCACTTGTAATGAATACTTTAGAAGAAGAGACGCTTGCATTAGATAATTCGTCTTTATCATTAATGCAGCAGATTTTGTCATGCGGCTATTTCCTGGGGTTCGATAAAGCAAAACTTGATCAAAGCAGCAAATTTATTTGTCCTGTGCCAGGCTATGATAGGCATTTTAAGCTGT
>JBELJV010000022.1:4012-8913 GCA_042090165.1 Gammaproteobacteria bacterium | reverse complement strand
CAAAGCAGCAAATTTATTTGTCCTGTGCCAGGCTATGATAGGCATTTTAAGCTGTTAGAAAATTTTGGTTTTGAAATGATATCCATACCCTTTGCGGATGATGGTCCTGATCTACAAGCGTTAGCTCAGGTTCTTGAGCAAGAAGCTAATGCTGCCGGCATAGTTTGTGTGCCAAGACACTCAAATCCTACAGGGCACTCATATTCCGATGCCAATGTGTCTGAAATGTTCAATCTGATCTCACAAAAGAAAGATAATTTTATGATTCTTTGGGACAATGCGTACGCATGCCATGACCTAAAACCTACAATCAAACAAAGCAGTGCCAATGAGATTGCAAAAAACTGTGGAGTTTGGGACAACTTGTTTCATTTAAGCTCAACTTCAAAGATAACACTTGCTGGTTCTGGTATTGCATTTGTATCGATGTCTTCTCCAAACATAAATCAATTCATTGATTATAGAAACTCTGTCACTCCTGGTCCAAATAAAATGAATCAAGGCCTGCACGTTGAATATTTCAACACTATCAGTGTTGAAGAGCAGATGAGTAAACTTAAAGAAGTTATTTTGCCAAAATTTGAACTTACTGAGCAATACCTTAGCGAACTTCAGCAAGAAGGGCTTTGTGAATACAAAAGCCCGACAGGTGGATATTTCTTCACATTTGATTCTACTTCTGGGAAAGCAAAAGAAATTATTGATCATTGTGACCAGCTAGGTTTGAAACTTCTGCCTCTAGGCTCATGCCACCCAAATGGAATAGACACCGCTAATAGAACAATACGGATAGCGCCTACCTTCCCTGATTTACAATCTCTTGAAAGATGCATGCAAATCTTTTCAAAAGTTGTTAAATATTTGAACTAATTTTCTTTGACTATATCAAAGTAAGCATGATGAAAAAATTACTTTATATTCTTTTATTTGCTGCAACATTTGGAATCTTCGCAGATGACCACAGGATGGGGCCTGAAATGAAACAGAAAATGTGGATGGCACAAATTAAGCTTGATCTAGCAGAAATGAAGGGACCGCGCTCTGTTGCAGAGGTAAAAGAGATGCGAGAAAACAGACTTGCTGATCTAGATTTGTTAATTAATTCTGGTAAATACAAAGCAGAACAACTCGCAAGACTTGAGGGTGCTAGAGATAGATTAATGAGCATGGAGCTTCCAACACAAGAAATGCTGAATGAACGTCATCAAACTCGAATAAAAAGAGCTAAACAGATGATGAAAAATAAAGCTCAGATGAGAAACGGCATGGACCGAGAAAGACAAAAAAGATGGATGCGTCAACGCGAACTTAGGGAGGATAGAGTTTTAAAGAATAAAAGACGTAAGTACTAGTTTTTTAGTCGTCGTAATCTGCCCACAACAGATTAGCGGCCACTGATCTGAAAGGACGCCAGTCTCTTGCTAAGAAAGTCATATCCTCAATGCTCGGACGTTCTTTCAGGTTTTTTAATCGCTTAACCCCTTCTTGCAAACCTATATCGCCAACCGGCCATATGTCTTGCCTACCAAGACATGCCATTAAATAACAATCTGCTGTCCAAGCTCCAATGCCTTTTAACTGGCACATATACTTTTGTGCTGCGACATCTTCCATTTTCTCCAAATCTTTAAAATCAAATTTTCCTGACAATTCTTGATCTGCTACACCTTTAAGATAATTAATCTTTGGTCTGCTCAAACCAGCTTTTCTTAAGTCATTGTCAGAGAGATTAAGGAAATCTTTTGCGCAAACCTCATGCATTAATAAAAAAACCTTTGTTTTGATTGAATTGGCAGCTGCAACGGATATTTGTTGTTCAATAATTAACGCACATATGCCTGCAAAACCATCTGGCCTCAAAAAAAAGTCAATGTCATGATCGGGAACAAACCTTTTAAATTCTGGCTCAACTGTTAAAAGATGTTTTATACCATCCTGGAAGATATTTTGATTCATCCTTTAAGTAAACCATCTTGAATAAGCAATTTTTTGAAATCATCAAATCTATCTTGGCCAAAAAAAGTTTGGTTTTTATAAACAAGTAGCGGGACACCATGATGGCCTGCCAATTTTTGATCCTCCTGATTATTTTCAATCTGCTTTATTAGCTTATTTGTATTAGATTCAGTCTCTGCTTTAAGCGAATGATAATCTAAACCAACATTGCTGCATGCTTTTTCTAAGTTTGAAGTTTCATTCCAGCCCTTTTTGGTCCCAAAAACTAAATGTGATAGCTCATATGCAAGCTCAAGCCCAACTCCCTCATTATGCGCTTGCTGGCCCAGATGACATAAATCAAAAATATATGGCTGGTGAGCATCAATTTTTCCAGTTAAGTAACTTTGTTGAATGGGATCAGGTTTTGGCGTATAGAATGGCATTCCAAGTCTCTTTGCTACTCTTCGCATGTCAATCATTTTATGACTAAAGAATGTTAAGAAATTTTTTCCATTGAAAAACTCTGGTTGACGAATTGCCAATGGATAAACAAGTTTAAATTTAATATCAATATTATGGTTTTGCTTCAGATCTATAACACGAGGCAAAATAAGATAAGAATAAGGACTTCTATAAGAAAAATAAAAATCTACCTTCATAAGTTTAATTTGTAACCCAAACTGACTCTTCGTCTTCGTTATGGCCTTCTTCTACTGCTTCTTTTAAATTTCTATCCACATCAACATTGGCAAGTAGAGGCGGTTTGTAAATGAAGTCTTTAGCTCCTTCCGAGTGTATGTTTATGAGCGCCATCAGCTCGTATACTTTTTCAGGATGTTGATCAGAAAGTTCAAGTTGTTCTGTGGGGTCATCTGCCAAGTTGAATAACCATTGTTTCTGTGAGTATTCTTCTAGTTGAAGTTTCCAGTTATCTTTGATTACCACTTTGTTATGTCCAGTTTTCCAAAAAATTGGCCTTTGATTAAGATCATACTCATCGGCAAATAGATCAATCCCATCAACACTATGTGTTAACTCTTCATTAATTAGCCCATGTATTGTTGGCATAATATCAATATGTATTGCTCTTTGAGCAACTTCTTGTGATGCAATGCCATCCTTCCAAAATATAAGTGGCACTTTGATTCCACCTTCAAATAATGTCAGCTTCCAACCACGATAAGGAGAATTAATGTATCTAAGACCAATATAGTTAGCACCACCATTATCGCTTGTAAATATAATCCAAGTATTATCACTTAGCCCATTGGCTTCTAACGATTCAACAATGCGGCCTACGCTTCTGTCTAGTGACATGATCATTGCTGCATAAACTCTTTCAATGTGGTTATCAATATGTGTCAGTTTGTCATAGTCAGATTTCAGTGCTTGAAGAGGAGTGTGTACTCCCCAATGCGCAAGGTACAAAAAAAATGGTCTGTTTTTGTTTGCCTCAATAACCTTGAGTGCTTCATCAGTATAGTAATCTGTTAAATAGCCTTTAGGCTCAAACCAATTATCTCTTTCAGAGCTTTCATTAAATGAAGCTGCGTAATCTAAAATAGCCCATAAAAATTTATCAATCGGATCCCATGGCAGATAAGCATTTACCACATTAGGGTCATCTTCTGGAAGAAATAAACCACTTGCCATCATTAAGCTTTCATCGAAGCCTTGTGTTAGTGGCGCAAAATTTGGGCCCCGTCCAAGATGCCATTTGCCTATATGAGCGGTATAGTACCCTGCATCTTTTAGCGTTTCCGCAAATGTAATTTCCTCTGCAGGCAAGCCCTGATTATCAAATAGAGGATTGCTCTCAACGCTTTCAGCCATATATTTTGTCTCTTCTGGGTTAAAAAGGTTAATAGCTCTCGCCATGCCATCGGGCACAGGAGTGAACTCATATCCAGTTGATGTTGCATATCTGCCAGTCACAATCATCCCTCTTGATGGGGCACAAGTTGCACTGCCAGAATAGGCATTCTTAAATTTGATTCCTGAATTTGCAATAAAATCTATATTCGGCGTATCCATTGTGCCTGATGGATCAAGGTCATCATAATCAGTCATATCATTGATCCCCAAATCATCAGCTACAATCACAATAACATTGGGCCTATCATCTGATCTTGTATCTGGTCCTTGTTGCCAAACAATTTCTTGGTTAGGGCCAACATTATCCTTTGGAGCTGCTATTTGAACTAATAGCCAAAAAAGCACGTCTTTCCAGAAGATAAGACCCAGTCCAAACAAAGCCAAAGCAACTATTAGTATTTTTTTCATCGTCTTCTAAAAATAATAACAGCAATAACTGTTAGTATTAAAAATATTAAAAAGGCCAGTCGATAAATTGCACCAGCATTTCTTTTAAGGGTATTAGTTAGCATTTCATCTGCCCAGTTATAATCTGGTGGCAGCTCAATAACACCATTGATTTCAACATATTTATCATATGCAGTTATGAGTTCCATTAGTTTTTCTGGCATATCATTGGCCAGATTATTTGTTTCACCAGGATCATCTGAAATATTGAATAGTTCCCACTTGTTAGAGCCATTTGGTGGTCGATTTCTGACAATCTTAAAGTCGCCTTTAAAAAGTGCAGAATTACCAGTCACTTCAAGACCGACTGCTTCAGAATCTAAGTAAATCTTCTTAGTTGATCCGGCAAGAGCATCACGAAGTGACTTCCCAATTATTCGCTCGTCTATAGTTCCAAAGACTATATCGTTAAGAGTTGCTGCAATGTCAGTAACAAAAGTGAAATTTTCATTAAGACCGCTTTTTACACCTGGGCCACTAATAATTAGGGGCACTCTTAAACCACCCTCTGACATATGGAACTTAAAAAGATGGCTTGGGCTTGCAGTGGCTTGGGCAAATTCGGTTCCAATAAATACATAACTATCCTCACCACCCAAAGTTTCATAATCGCGATTATAGCTTGTAGTTTTGAGCCAGTT
>JBELJV010000022.1:0-3912 GCA_042090165.1 Gammaproteobacteria bacterium | reverse complement strand
CCTCACCACCCAAAGTTTCATAATCGCGATTATAGCTTGTAGTTTTGAGCCAGTTACGCAATGCTTCATGTTCACTTGGGTCGTTACCTTCTGGGCCATTATCAGCAGTGACAATAAAGATAGTATTTTCATAGAGCCCTTGTTCTTTCAAATAAGTTATAAGTCTGCCAATATGAAAATCCATGGCATCAAGCATGCCTGCGAAAACTGCCATGCTTTTGACTAAAATCTTTTTATCTTCTTCGTTAATCTCAGACCAGCTATCAAAGGATGATAAAGAGTCAACTATCTCTTTATCTGATGGGAAAATACCATTCTCTACAGCTTGCTTCTTTCTCTTTTCCCTTAAATCATGCCATCCAGCTTTGTATGTGTCTAAGTACTTATCAATAAATTCTTGGGGAGCTTGCAGAGGAATGTGTTGAGCTTGAAAAGATACATATGAAAAGAAGGGAGCTTCATCTGTTACATCTTCATCAATGAATTCAATCATTTGATCAACAAAGAATTCACTGGAATAGAAATCTTCGGGCAATTCTGTTTCTTGTCCGTTTTTGAACCAAGGCGATTCTGAATAATAAGGCAAATATGAGTGGTGATTAAAATTATTGCCACCAGTAGCATCCAAAATGAATGTTTTATCAAAACCACGATTGTGCGGTAACGCTGCTGTTTCATGCCCACCAAAGGCTAAATGCCATTTACCAGTCATATAGGTCTTGTAGCCAGCAGGCTTTAACATCTCAGCAATAGTCAGAGCATCATCCCGCAAGTAACCTTCATATCCAGGTGTGTCATGATATTTCCAAGGCAAAACTTCTGGAATCATTGGCAGCCCGGTATTATGGTTGTCCATCCCAGTCAACAACATAGCTCTAGACGGCGCACACTCAGATGTGGTGTGATAATTGGTAAACATCATCCCCTCATTTGCTAAGGCATCCATATTGGGAGTGTCTATTTCACCACCAAATGCTTGTAGATCTGTGAGACCAAGGTCGTCTATCAGAATCAAAACAATATTTGGCTTTTTGCTTTCCCCATGAATTCCCATAGCAAGCAAAAGTGCTGCTAATAGAAACAATCTCATCTTAGTATGGTAAAGTTTTTAGATTATTTGTAAAACAGCCAAAGATGGAAATAAAAAGATTTGAGCACATCTCTGAGAGACACAAAACCTCATACTTGTCATGTGGGCCTGTCGATGCTCAACCCATCATAATGCTTCATGGCTGGCCAGATTTATCAATTGGTTGGGAAGAGCAACTAAAATTTTTTGGCGCTCAAGGTTATCATGCTATTGCGCCTGATATGAGAGGCTATGGTTCATCGTCTATTCCAGAAAATCACAGTGATTATTGTATGAAAGAAATAGTTGGCGATATGATTGAACTGCTTTCCTCTTTAGGGCACAAAGAGGCAATCTGGGTAGGGCATGATTGGGGCTCTCCTGTCGTCTGGAATATTGCACTTCACCATCCAGAAGTAGTTAAAGGCTTAGTAAGTTTATGCGTTTCTTTTGGCTGGGGAGGCCACCCAAACAGCTACTTATCAACAGTTAATAGAGATACATATCCTATAGATGAATACCCCTACGGCCAATGGGATTACATGTTTTTCTACTTAGATAATTTTGAACTGGTGCTTGACCAAATGGAGGAAGACTTAGAAAAATTTTTAGCAATCACATTTAGAAGACCATCAGACGAAACCATTAGCATGTTCAACACAGCTGAAGGCTATAAATCGCCAACAGCCTTAATTACAAAAAATGGTGGCTGGTTTAGGCAAGATGGTTATCAGGGATTAAACTCCATGCCAGAGATTGCATTTGATAGACAAATCTTCTCGGATGAGAAAGCACAATTTTATATAGACACATTTAAAAACAACGGATTGCGAGGCCCAAACTCATGGTATATGAATGGCTCAAAGAATGACGATTATGCAAAACAGCTTGGGGGATTTACCGCAATAACTAAACCTGTGCTTTTCATTGCAGGCGAAAATGATTCTGTGCTGACTCCAGAAACCAATTCACACAATGCGATGGCCTGTACCAACCTAACTGAAAAAAGTTTGCCAACTGGTCACTGGATGGCGATGGAAAAGCCTCTTGAAACAAATAAGCTAATTTTTGACTGGTTGAATTCAAATTTTTAATTGAACTTATTCTATAATTTCTTAATCTTAAATTAGGGAAAAAATTGATATGAATGAAAAATATGTACAAGCGCTAATAGTAGGGAGCCTAATAGGTGGAGCAATCCTGTTAAATGGCCATCTTAATAAACCAAAACTTCCGCCAATGCCTGGAAAAGCAATGGTGATTGCCCAAAATAAAGAAATGTCATGGAATGATGCAGATGGTAATGTTCATGTCATGGTCAAGAAGATGCCTGTAGACGAGCAAGCAATTGTGATGGAACAAAAAGGCAACATCAAAATCTTAAAACAAAATGACGATGGCGATGAAGTGGATATTAACATTGCTTTTGATGGTGATTTATCAGATCTTGAAGCACTTATAGACTTAGAAAGCTTAGACAACATTGATCTTGAAAATCTCGATGAGCTCCTTGAGGCTGCAGTCGGTTCGGTGACAGAGGCTTTGAAAGAAGTTAGTGAAAACGTTAAGGTTGAAGTAAAAGTCAACAAGAAAGAATTTAAAGAAGAAGACTAGGCATAGCTAATTTTTATTAAAACCCTTTATTCAATTTTTTTGTTTCTGTATGGGCTGTGGTTGATTTCTGCAAGCATCATCATAAGTGCTGATGGGTTTAGTTTAAGCTTTGATATCCCTTGGTTTGTTTTATTCTCTTCTATTTTAACTTTGGCTTGGTTTGCGAAATATAAAATTACCGGGGATCGAAAATTATTCTTTTACGAGGGCATTCCTGCCAAACATCAAAGAATCTTTATTTTCTTTTTCATTATTTTGTCGTTATCTATGGTTCTGAGCACCATATGAAGGGGATTGCTAAGATTATTCACTGGAGCGGATTTTATGTGACAGGTTTTATGTTATTAATGACAGTTCTAGACCAAAGCCAAGACGAAATAATTCTACATTTAATTGTTTCTTTTATTCCCATTACAGTCACATGGTTAATTGCTTGTGTTTTGGGTGGAAAAAGAAATATTATTCCTTTTATAAAGAAATGAAATTCGCAGTTCGTAAAATTCACAAGTACTTAAGTTTTTTTATTTCTGTTCAGCTATTGTTATGGACAGTTTCTGGCATTTATTTTGCTTTTAATAAAATTGAGCAGATCCGAGGTGAGCAATATCGTGACCAAGAAAATATTTTTGTTGATTTAGCAGAATTTAATTTTTCCCTGCCTGCTTCGGCAGCTACGAAGTTTTTCAATAGGAATGGGGAAACCATCATGATTGTATCAACTAATCTTGGCACCAGATATCTAGATAAGAAAGGCGCTGATGTTAGCATGCTAACAGATAAAGAGGCCATACAAATTGTGAGGGCCAACACAAATTTAATGCCAAAGTCTGCAGAAATTATAGATGAAGAAAAAGCCGGCTCAGAATACAGGAACAGAGCATTACCTATTTATAGAGTGATTGCTGATGATGATAAGGGCCATGAAATTAATGTTTACATTAATGTCTTCTCAGGTGAAGTTTTGGCAATTCGCTCGGCAGCATGGCGTATTTGGGATTTAATGTGGGGCTTTCATATCATGGATTGGCAAGAGCGCGACAATATTGACAACATCCTTCTTAAGATTTTCTCAATACTTGCCTTAATTAGTTCAATAACTGGTGTGATTTTATTCTTTAAAGCAAAAAGCTAAGTGACTTTTGGTATTGATGGTGCCCAGAGGTAGAATCGAACTACCGACACAAGGATTTTCAGTCCTTTGCTCTACCAACTGAGCTATCTGGGCACAA
>JBELJV010000090.1:0-2564 GCA_042090165.1 Gammaproteobacteria bacterium | reverse complement strand
AAAATCAGCCAATAGATCTTTATACTGACTCAAATTATTTAAGACAAGGCATAACTGAATGGATTTTTAATTGGAAAAAGAATAATTGGAGAACCGCATCAAAAAAACCAGTTGCCAACAAAGATTTGTGGATTGAAATTTCAGAACTCTCATCAGCTATGGATGTAAATTGGTATTGGGTAAAGGGGCATGATGGTGATCCAGGCAATGAGCGCGCAGACTACTTAGCTAATCTAGGAGTTAATAATGTCAGCTAGAATTATTTCTTTTGATACAGAGACAACAGGGCTAGATTTTGAAACAGGTGACCGTGTCATAGAGTTAGGTGCAGTTGAAATACTTGAAAGAAATAAAACAGGTGAAGAGTTTCAGACTTATTTAAACCCTGACGGCAAAGAAATAAGTGAAAAAGCTCAACAAATTACTGGTATCACCAACGAGCAATTAAAAGATAAGCCAAAATTTAAAGACATCGCTGATGATTTTTTAAATTTTGTGAGAGGTGCAGAACTAGTTATTCATAATGCAGAGTTTGATGTTGGTTTTATTAATAATGAACTTAAACTTGCCAATCATAAAGTAAAAGATATCCGAGATATCTGCACAGTTTACGATACATTAACAACTGCTCAGACCATGTTTCCTGGGCAACGAAACAATTTAAATGCATTATCAGCTAGATTGGGAATTTCTGGTTATGATCGAACGTATCACGGAGCTCTGCTGGATGCGCAAATTCTTGCCGACACATATCTCAACTTGACTGGTGGACAAGTAACCTTTGATCTCAGTCAAAATAATTCAGCAAAACAGGATGTGCAAATAAATCAAGAAGACTTTAAAGAGATTAAGTTCAAAAAATTTATTGCTGGGGAAAAAGATATCCAGGAGCATGAAAAATTCATAAATAAACTTAATAAAAAAACAGATAAGGAAATTTCTTGGTAATGAGAAAGGTGGTAACAAGATTTGCACCAAGTCCAACTGGCTACCTTCACATTGGCGGCGTGCGAACTGCTTTGTTCAATTATATCTTTGCCAAGAAACACGCAGGAGAGTTTTTACTCCGTGTGGAAGATACTGATCAAGAAAGATCGAAAGGTGAATATACCGATGCAATTATTGAAGGTCTTAGATGGCTTGGATTAACATATGATGGCAACCCCACACACCAAAGCGAAAGATCAGTATTGTACCAAAATGAAACTGCAAGGCTTTTAGCTAATGGTAAGGCTTATCGATGTTCATGTAGTCCAGAGAGGCTAGATGCTTTGCGAAAAGAACAAGAATCAAAAGGTTTAAAGCCTATGTATGATGGTTTGTGCCGGGATAAAGGCATTACTGATGAAGATACAGTCGTGAGACTTAAGACACCAACAGAAGGATCAACTATCGTAGATGATGCAGTCTATGGGAAGATTGAGTTTCTTAATAAAGAACTTGATGATTTGATTATTCAGAGATCCAATAAAACACCAACCTATCATCTGTGTAATGTTGTTGATGATAATGCACAGGGCGTTACTCATATTATTAGAGGTGAGGATCATCTGCCAAATACACCCAGACAAATTCAAATTATAAAAGCACTAGGTTATGATGGTTTCAATTACGCACACCTACCGTTAGTCCTGGGCGAAGATAAAAAAAGACTCTCTAAAAGACATGCCGCAACAGACTTGATGGCGTACAAGAAACTGGGTTACTTGGCTGATGCAATATTGAACATGTTGGCTAGACTGGGTTGGTCAAAAACAGAAAAAGATATATTTTCAATGGATTTCCTGATGGAAAATCTAGAGCTCGAGGATATCCAAAGATCAGGCGCCGTTTTTGATATAGAAAGATTAAATTTTATTAATCAAAATCATATAAGCGAACTTAGTGATAAAAAACTTTTAGAAGAAATTAAGCCGTTTAATGATGAGAATGGTTATTCTCTTGATGCTCATCATGATCCAGAGAAATTAGTTAGGCTGTGTTGTGGCAGTGGCAATAATTTAACTGAAATTTCAGATTTCATTAAGCCTTTCATAAAAGATTTTCAAAAGTATGATGAAAAAGATTTTGAAAAACATCTGCTTGGAAGTCAAACAGTACTGAATTTCTTTATTTCAAATTTACCTAACCAAGAAGAATGGACAGTTGATAATATGACTAAACTTATTGAGCATGCTAAAGAAGAGTTGCAGCTGCCTATGCCAAAAATTGGCTTACCGTTAAGAGTAGCGTTACTTGGTCGAGCTAAATCACCAAACCTTGATGCAACGCTCTATCTTTTTAAAAAGGAATTAGTTTCTGAAAGACTTAAGAAAGCATTAAAGACTATTTCTGAATACTGACACTAGCATTTGGTCTCCTAAGATCAGCGTACCCAAATCTCACACCATCACTAATAGCTATGCTTTGAGTGCTACCCATAGTATCCGACAACTCTAAGTTGTGACCATAAGATTCTAGTATACGTTGTGTATCGCTGCTCATATGCTTTTCATAATTAAGCTCAGTACTTTGAGAGTCTTGATGAATACGTGGGAGCATAGAAGCTTCACCAATGTCTAAAT
>JBELJV010000021.1:0-14211 GCA_042090165.1 Gammaproteobacteria bacterium | reverse complement strand
GTTATGATTCACAAAAACTTATCATTGATTATGTTGCTTACTATCAAAAAAGCTCTGAGTAACCTTCTTCTATTTACACTTTCAGAATTTGCCAAAATGAACAATGTTTCAATAGCTATCCATGGTGGAGCATGGTACGCAGGCATAGCCCAAAATGACATTGATGGCATTAAATTTAAGATATGCACAGATAAGTGAAGACATTTCTTGAAAACCAACTACTTAATCTTGATTTACATGGCGTAAGGCATAGTGATGTGGAAGTAGCTGTTGAAGATTTTGTTTTAAATAACCAACGACAACTCCCATTAATTGTTATCTGCGGTAATTCATCCAAAATGATTGATATTGTTTCAAAGACATTAAAAAAAATGGAAATTAATTTTGAAGAAACAAGATACGGTAGAATAAGGATCAATTCTTTAGATGCGTAAATTAAAAATCATACAAATACTCCCATCTCTGAATACCGGTGGTGTTGAGCGGGGCGTGCTCGATTTTAATAAATATCTTGTTGCTAAAGGTCATCAATCCTACGTCATTTCAAATGGTGGTCGACAGGTAAAAAATTTAATCGACGAGGGAGGGGAGCATATTCATATGCAAATCTCCAATAAGAGCTTGCTCACACTATTGCAAGCAAAAAAACTTGCTGACGTTATCAATGAAATTTCACCAGATGTTGTTCATATTCGTTCACGGGTTCCAGCTTGGGTTTTACAACTGTCAAAATTATTTATTAAAAACCCTAGGCCATTGATTTTCTCGACCTTTCATGGGCTCTATAGTACTCCTTTTTATAGCAGAATAATGGCCAGTTTTGATCACATTATTGCCATATCGAAAACTGTAGAAAAATATGTGTTAGAAAATTATTCAGAACATCTTAAATTTGCTCCAAGATTAATTTACAGAGGTTCTGACGAAACGTACTTTTCAAAAAACTATCGACCAGAAGATGCCTATCTTGAAAATTTTTTTGATCAATTTCCAAAATTAACCGATAAAAAAATACTTACTTTTCCAGGCCGATTGTCTTCCTGGAAAGGTCAAGAATCCTTCATCAAACTTATCTCTGAGCTTCCTGAGGAGTTTGGTGGCCTTATCGTAGGACCTTACCAAAATGCAAAGGAAAAATATTTTAAAAATTTAAAAACACTCATTCAGAATTATCACTTGGGTGATAGGGTATTTTTTTACGATGCAAAAGACGACATCCGTGATATTTATTATCTATCTACAATTGTATTTAACCTCTCATCAAAACCGGAACCTTTTGGCAGAACGACACTTGAAGCTGCGATGATGGGGAAGAAAATTTGTGGCTGGGATAGAGGCGGAGCAGGCGAAGTGTTGGATATGTGTTATCCAGACGGCAAAGTAGAATTTGGAGATTTTCGCCGGTTAACGGAGAAAGTAAAGGAGCTAACTAATTCAAATAAGTCACCTGAGAATATTTTTTTAACTGCAGATCTTATGCACTTAAAAACAGTAGAATTTTATCTTGATGCATTAGACAACAAGGTCCGATAAATTCTTTCAACCCTTTCATTTTGATTTTTTAAGGTAAATTTAGTTTTGGCTTCATTAAACAATGTTGCATATGATTCATGTATTTCGTCTATTTTTGGAATAGTGACTTTCAATAATTCTCTAAAAGATTTATCATTCGCTTCGCTGAGACAAGCAGATGGCAATAAATCAGGCATTATTCCAACACCAGTTGAAATAACAGGAATGTTGCAAAACAAGGCCTCAAACAAAACTTTTGGCGACCCCTCTCTATCTGATGAAATTAAAACCCCACTTGTATCTATATAGATTTTTTTTACATCATTTTCTTCACCCATCAGTCGAACTCTATCTGTTAAGGCATTTTGGTCTATGAAATCAATTACCTTGCTTTCAAGAGAACCATGGCCATAGATATCAAGTTTGTGGTTAATGTTTTTCCAAGCTTTTAGTAGACGCAAAGGATTCTTTACCGGCTCAAGCCTTCCAACAAAAACATATCTTTGTGGCGAGCCTTTATCAAAATTATAAAATCTGCTTTCATCAACCCAATTTTCTAAAACCCCTTTTTGTGGATTATTAATGTTATCTAATGATTTGGAACTTACACCAAAGATAAATGCAGCCTTTTCAAATACATCAGTGTTTTTCTTTGTGCCATGTATAGTTGCTACGTGTTGGAATTTTTTATCCCTAAACTTGGAAATAAGCGCTGTAGATTTGTATGCATGAGAATGAACGATATCTGGTTGAAAGTCATCGATTGCTTTCTTGATTTGAAAACTAAGTATGGGCGAAAGCCTCCATTGGTTGGTATCAATAATTTTATAATTAGCCCTAAAATGCTCTTTAAAGTTTGCTGGTCCAATGACTTGAACATCATGTTTTTCTGTTTGGGCATAAGCAAGTTCTTCGACATGCCTCTCTAAACCCGCAAATGTTTTGCTTGTAAAAAGATGTATCACTCTCATGGCAACTCTAGTAGCTTTTTAACTACTTTTTTTACTTCACATAAAAACACATCATGATTTGGATGTATTAAATCAGTTGATTTAATTGATCTTGATAACATATGACGTTTGGAGTCTATAAAGCCAAGATGTCGTTGTTTTTTCAGCTTGTCGATATTTCTAGTGACCTTGGTTTGTCTTTTACTGCCATATTGGTCATTAGTATGATGCTCATGATGAAAAACATAAACCTTCGTTTTGGTAGATAGACCCTCATATAATACCGATACACTTTCAGGTGTTAGAAAAGTTATTTCACTCTGTTTCATCTGATCTGAGAGCCAATCTTCATGTGTATCTTTCCAGCTAAAAAATTCAGCATTTCCAGGGTGTTTTGGCAAATGAAGATTTGGTGATCTTGGAGATGTCGTAATTTTCCATTGATAGTCTTTATACACATCATTTAATAGCCACTCTATTTGCTGTGTAAGTACTCTCTCTCTAAAGTGATAATGCCTGCTTTTGCCACCAATAACTATCAAACCCGTTCCAGGAATTGTCTCTTCTTCAGAATATTTGGATAAAACACCTTTAGTAGTAATAACATTTGAGGGCTTGCCAAAATAGTATTTATCCATATCTGGAACAATGGCTATGTCAAACCATTGCGTCGGTCTCAGCGAAGGTTTCATTAAAACAATTGTTTTAGCGTTTGGATGTTCTGCTTTTGCTGTGAACATATGTTTGTGCGTACTGTTTCCAGCTCCAATAATAATGTCAGGATTTGAGTCATGCTTCTCCCATGTATTAAATTCAAATACCTTTATTTCTTTAAATAAGGATAGTTCTGAAATTAATGCATCTATTTGCTTCTCATGGCCTTTTTTTCCATCTTTAAACGCCCAAATAGTAATTTCTTCTGTTTGTTTTAGTGACATAGATTAAAATAATGATACATGGAGCATAATAATCAATACAAATCTGTTTTTCTTTCAGATATACATTTAGGTTTTAATGGTTGTTCAGTTGAAAAGCTTGAGCACTTTATGGACTCGATGTCTTGTGACAATCTATTTTTAGTTGGGGATATAGTTGACCTATGGGCTATGAAAGATAAATTTTATTGGCCTTTAACGCATCAAAAGATGCTCGAAAAATTCATCAACTTAAAAAATAAAGGAGTTAATGTTTTTTTTATTACTGGAAACCACGATGATCCAGCACGTAGTAAAGCAGAATTTGAAGATCTCAAAAAAGATGAAAGGTTTGTAAAGATATGCACTGATCTAGAAAATTTTGAATTCATTGATTCCTATGATTATGAAACCATTAAACACGGCAAAATATTAGTTATACATGGAGATCAATATGATGTTGTTACATCAAATGTAAAATGGATTTCAAAATTTGGTGGGTTTTTGTATGACCTGCTGATAAAAATTAACCGTCCAGTCTCACAAAAAGCAAAATCCTTAACAAAAAAAATTGTTAACAAAGTAAGCAGCTTTGAAAAGAACGTAAAAAAGGACTGTTTGGAGAAATCATATGATGGGTTGATGTGTGGACACATACATCAACCTGAAATTGTAAGATTCGAAGAATATTTGTATTTAAATACTGGAGATTGGGTTGAGTCTTGCACTGCAATCGTTGAGCATCACGATGGCAGATTAGAGCTAATATCTAATAAAGATGATCAACTCAAATCCATAAGCGTTGTATGAAAGAAATAAACATATCTTTTTACTCAAGTTGTTATGAAGGAAACAGGAGGTAAAATAGTTTACATAAATGGGTAAGATATTAGTTGTTACTGATGCATGGGAACCGCAAGTTAATGGGGTTGTTACAACTATGACAACTGTTGTAGCAGAACTGAGGAAGAAAAATTTTGACGTTGAAGTCTTGCACCCTGGAATGTTTCATACCTTTCCATTGCCTAATTATCCTGAAATTTCAGTAGCTTGGAATTTTTGGGACCTTAAAAAGAAAATAAGAAAAATTAATCCAGACTACATCCACATATCAGTTGAGGGTCCTCTTGGTATTACAGCAAGACATTTTTGTTTAGAACATAAGTTGCCATTTACTACTGCTATACATACAAAATTTCCTGAGTATGTCTATGAGAGGTACAATATAGGCTTAGATGTTACGACTGGACTTCTAAAGTGGTTCCACAATGCAGCAGCGAAAACTCTAGTAAACACTGTAAGCCATAGAGATGAACTGGTTGAATCAGGTTTCACTGACCTTGTGCTGTGGTCGAGAGGTTTTGATAAAGAAACATTCTATCCAGCAGAGAGTGGTAGTAAAAAAGAATACCTGCTTTACGTAGGACGAGTGGCTATCGAAAAAAATATTGAAGAATTCTTAAAGATGGAATCAGGCTTACCAAAAGTTGTGGTGGGGGGCGGCCCAATGCTAAAAACATTCAAGAGAAAGTATCCAAAAGTAACATTTGCTGGTTTCAAAAAAGGTAAAGAGTTAGCAGACCTTTATCGAGATGCAGCGTGTTTTGTCTTTCCATCAAAAACAGATACATTTGGTATTGTTTTAATTGAGGCACTTGCATGTGGTACACCAATTGCAGGATATAATGTTACTGGTCCTAAAGATATAGTTATAGAGGGAGTCAATGGATCTCTTGATAATCAGGATTTAAAAGCAGCGGTTGAAAGAGCATTAATCATTGATAGAAATTTGGCTTATGAATCATCAAAAGCATACACATGGGATTCTGTTGCAGACGAATTTATTAGTTCGCTAGTCCCGTTAGAGTAATGTTTTTATTTTTACCAATATCAGATGAAAATCCTACCCCAAGGAAGCCTTTGCTGACATGGTCAATTATTGGTTTAAATATACTTGTTTTCATCTATCAAATGTCATTAAGTAATTACGACAATCAGTTGTTAGTAAATGAATATGGGGTTCGACCAAGTGTATTCTCTGAATTTACAAATTTGCATACTTTAATTACTTCTGCTTTTTTACATGGTGGCTTTATGCACTTGATGTCAAACATGTTGTTCCTTTACATTTATGGGGATAACATTGAAGCATATCTTGGCCGAACTAAATTCCTAATATTTTATGTATTTGGAGGCGTTGCAGCAGCATTACTCCAAGCTATATTTAGTGTTGGTGCTGATGTGCCAATGATAGGAGCGAGTGGTTGCATCGCAGCAATAATGGGAGCATATTTTGTTCTATATCCAAAAGCTAAAATTAATGTCTTTTTTTGGATTTTTATTTTTATTCAATTCATTAAAGTTCCAGCCAACATTGTGATTGGTATGTGGATTTTAGGCCAACTTATTAGCGCTGCAGGAAATACCTATGATGGTGTTGCATATTTTGCCCACATTGGTGGATTCATCTTTGGGTACGTTGGAATAAAATACTTTTTCAAGGAATACATGCAAAGAGCTAGGATCATTACCAATTATGAAGAAGTTGTTGATAATGATTTGCCAATATCACGAAAAAATAAATCACAAGGATTAAGCAAAAATGATAGAAGATATTAAAAAAATCATCAATAAAAATATTGATTGCTTTCATTTAGAAATTTTAGATGAAAGTCCTAATCATGGCGGTTACTCAGGCCAGGTTTCACATATCAAAGTAATCATTGTCTCAGATCTATTTGTGGATAAATCATTAATAAATAGACACAAAGAAGTTTACAGAGCAATGGAGAGTTATGTGTCTGAAATACACGCCATCTCAATTGTTGCAAAAAGCATTGCACAATGGAAAGAATCAGATGATTTTATTCCCTCACCAGATTGCGCAAAGTAATGTTTAATAACATTTTTCAAGAACTAACAAATAAGAAATACTCAGTTTTATTTGGTCTTATTGTTTTTGTTATTTTGGCATTACAAGGTATTAGTAATTTTAGATTTGATGCATCCTCAGAGACGCTTGTGTTGGATAATGACGAATCATTCAATGTATATGAAATGGTTAATGAGCAATTTGGGACCAGTGACTTTGTAATAGTTGCTGCTCAATCACAAAATTTATTTTCAGAGAAGAAGTTATCTGATCTACAAGTTTTAAAAGAAAAAATCGAGAATATCACAGAGATAGAAAGCGTGGTATCTGTATTGGATGCTCCAATATTTATGCAGCCAAAAGTATCTTTGTTTAAGTCTGCATCAAATGAAAAATACCTCCTGCAAGATGAGCTTGATTTAAAACTAGCGCAAGAAGAATTTGCTTCAAGCCCAATTTTTTCTGAATTGGTGCTAAGTAAAAACGGATCGGTAACGGCATTTCAAATCAACCTTATCGCACAAGAAGATTACACCGATACCATCAGAGAAATAAGGAAAATATTAGATAACAATCAAGACTTTAATCTGTATCTTGCAGGCCCAGCTATGATTGTTGTTGATACGATTGATTACATAAAAAGTGATGTTTTTAATTTTGGATTCCTGACTTTAATAATTTTTTCCTTATTGCTTTTGCTTTTTTTAAGAAGTGTCTGGATAACGTTTGTGATCATGGCAAATGCATCATTAGTGGTTTTTTTCACCCTGAGTTTGCTTGGCATAAATAACTGGCCCATAAGTATTGTTTCATCAAACTTTATAGCTTTGTTATTGATTTCATCCATAGCGATTAGTGTGCACATTGTTGTGAAGCTTCAAGATGATCTTGCAGAAAATAGAAGCGCAGCATTAGCTTTTACACAAATATTAGTACCATGCTTTTACGCAGCTTTGACAACTATGGTTGGATTCGCCTCCTTGGTTTTAAGTGACATTAAACCTGTAATAGATTTTGGAAAAATGATGGCAGTTGGTGTATCAATAAATCTTTTAACATCTTTCATTGTTATCCCAATTGCAAATGCTTTTAAACCACTCATCACCAATTTTAAAACTAATATTTCTCAGTATTTTATTAATAACATTTCACTTCCTTTAAAAAGTTTTTTTGACAAGTATTCAATAGTGGGTTCGCTAGCTTTGATTCCAGTTTTTATTTATTTGAGCATGCAACTTAAAGTTGAGAATAAATTTATTGATTACTTCAATGAAAACACAGAGATTTATCAAGGAATGTCTCTTATTGATAGAGAGCTTGGTGGCACTACACCAATTGATATTGTTTTAACGCTACCGGAAGAGAAAATCATTATTGATGAGGATGATTTCTTTTTTAGTGAGGATTCAGAAGTTGCAACTTATTGGTGGCGTGAAAAAAATATGGAACTCTTGAAATCCCTTAAGAATTCAATTGATGATGTTAGTGGTGTTGGAAAAGTTTTAAGCATAGCCAATGGTGTTGAATTTGCTGAAAACTTAAATAACGGTTTTCCGATAGGAGAAGCGGGTTTGGTATTTCTCAAAAACTCATTACTTGAAAACGATCAGGCCAAACAGATAGTTGATGAGTATTTATCTGAAGATGAAAGGTCAACAAGAATATCACTTCGAACTGTTGACTCAATGGACGGCTTGAGCAGAAATGAGTTATTAAATGAAATTAATGCTGTCTTAAGTACTCAACTAGAAGGTAGCGATATTAGTTTTTATGTATCTGGTTTGGGAGTGCTTTATAACAATCTGTTGCAAAGCCTTTTTAGTTCACAAATAAAAACATTTGGTGTCGTTTTTGGGGCCATATTCTTTATGTTATTGCTCTTATTCAGGTCAGCATGGGTAGCATTTTCCATCATTCTAGTTCCCTCAATTGCTGTTGGTTTTGTTTTGTCAATGATGAGTGTCTTTTCAATACCCCTTGATATTATGACAATCACTATAGCCTCAATTTGTATTGGAATGTCTGTTGACTATTCAATCCACTTTTCATGGAAATACATAAGAAACAAAGAAAGAATAGCTGATTATTATGATCAAACCATTCTATCTACAGGCAGAGCAATACTGATTACTGGAACAACTATTATTTTGGGTTTTGCAGTCTTTATTTTTTCAAATTTTAATCCAACGGTACTATTTGGAATCTTATCAGCCATAGCCATATGTGTGAGTATGCTGCTATCTATGCTCACATTACCAAGATTCTTACATTTAAACTCCAAATAAACTTTTAAAATTTTTTGTTGATGCTTCAGCTAGTGTTTGTGCTTTAATATTTGTTGCAGACGAAATTTCCTCCACAACACTGATTAAGTACTTCGGTTCATTTCTTCTATTTTTAGGTTTAACGGCTAAATTTTTAGGCATTAAATAAGGAGCATCTGTTTCAACTATCAGTCGATCAATTGGTATGTACTTCAGCAAGTCTCTCACATCCATTCCTCTTTTTGGATCACATATCCAGCCTGTAATGCCAATGTATAAGCCCAGATCCAAAAAAGCTTTAAGCTCGTCCTTTTTACCAGTAAAGCAATGAACAATGCTTTGAGGGAGTTCAGGCAAAGCATTTTTAATCATAGGGTAGAAGTCGTTAAATGCTTCTCTATGGTGTAAAAAAACTGGTTTATGTATATCAGTTGCAATTCCTAAAAAAAGATCAAAACATTTTTTTTGTATGGAAGGGCTTTGAAAATTTCTAAAGTAATCAAGACCAATTTCTCCTATAGCTACCACTTTCTTATGCATCGCATATGCCTTAAATTCATCTGTAGTTTGTAAGTTAATTTCTGAGGCATGGTGGGGGTGTATACCTACACCGACATACAAATTTGAAATTTTATCAGTTGCATAAAATATTTTTTCAATATCTAGTTTTGATGATGATGGAGTGAAAAAATATTTAATACCTTCATTTCGAGCTTCTTTAATTACATCATATAGGTCATGATCAAAACTATCATGTGTAAGATTGAAACAACTGTCGGCTAGTATCATTATTTAATTATTTTGGTAAACTCTAACCTAGTCAAAATGAGATTCCAAGGGACAAAAAACTATATTGCATCAGACGATTTAAAGTTGGCTGTTGATGCTGCACTAAATTTAGAAAAACCATTGCTTGTTAAAGGCGAACCAGGCACAGGTAAAACTATGCTTGCAATTGAAGTTGCTGAATCTCTTGGCATGCGATTAATAGAATGGCACATTAAATCAACCACAAAAGCATCACAAGGTCTCTATGAGTACGATGCAGTCTCACGATTAAGAGATTCACAGCTAGGAGATGAGAGGGTTAAAGACATTGCTAATTACATCAACAAAGGCAAATTGTGGGATGCATTTACAGCTGATGAACAAGTTGTCTTATTGGTTGATGAAATAGACAAAGCAGATATTGAGTTTCCAAATGATTTGTTGCAGGAACTTGATCGAATGGAGTTTTATTGCTACGAACTAGATAAAACCATTAAAGCAAAAAAAAGACCACTTGTTATTATTACTTCAAACAATGAAAAAGATTTGCCTGATGCTTTTCTAAGAAGATGTTTTTTTCATTACATAGCTTTTCCAGAGAGAGATGTGCTAGAAAAAATTATCAATGTGCACATACCAAAAATTAAGAAAAAATTATTGAGCGACGCAATTGATACTTTTTTTAACATTCGAAAAGTCCCTGGTTTAAAGAAGAAACCAACGACATCGGAATTAATTGACTGGATGAAATTAATTGTTTCGGATGATATAGCTCAGGAAATTCTTACTACTGATCAAAACAATTTAGTTCCCCCCTTATATGGTGCATTACTTAAAAATGAACAAGATGTAGAATTGCTTCAACGTCTTGCATTTATGACAAGACGTGAATCGACATAATGCTTATAAATCTTTTAAATACTGTTAGAGCTTACGGTGTTCCTGTCAGCCTAAAAGAATTCCTTGATTTACTTATAGCTCTCGAAAAAAATCTTGTATTTGCTAGTTGGGATGATTTTTATTCGTTGTCTCGTTCTATTCTAGTGAAGGATGAAAAATACTTCGATAAATTTGATAAAGCATTTGGAGTTTACTTCAATGGAATAGAAAACATGGATGATATTCTTAAAACACTCATACCTGAGGAGTGGATGCGACAGCAATTTGAAAAAGAACTGACCAAAGAAGAACTAGAGAAAATTAATGATTTGGGCGGTCTTGAGAATTTAATGCGGGAGTTTAAAAAGCGTCTTGAGGAACAAGAAAAAGAACACCATGGTGGCAATAAGTGGGTTGGAACAGCAGGTACTTCACCTTTCGGCAATGCTGGACAACATCCAAATGGTATAAGAGTTGGCGGTAAGTCAAGTAAAGGAATGGCAGCAAAAGTCTGGGAAGAAAGAAATTTCGAAAATCTTGATGACTCGCTTCAACTTGGCACTAGAAACATAAAAATGGCACTTAGAAAATTAAGAAAAATGACAAGAAAGGGTGAAAACTTTGAGTTTAGTCTTGATGATACAATTTCAAAGACTGCAAAAAATGCAGGCCTTCTTGAACTAGAATATGTTAGGGAAAAACTCAACGATATTAATCTTATTGTGTTTTTTGATGTGGGAGGATCAATGGATCCCTTTGTTAAATTATGCGAGGAGTTATTCTCAGCAGCAAAATCAGAGTTTAAAAATCTGGAGTACTACTATTTTCACAACTGCATTTATGAATCAGTCTGGAAAGATAACTTCAGAAGAAATGAAAATAGGATACCCACACAGTCAATAATCAATAAATTTACCCACAATCATAAAGTCATCATAATTGGTGATGCAAGTATGGCGCCATACGAATTAACTAATTCTGGAGGCAGCATTGAGCACTGGAATAAAGAGTCAGGCGAGTTTTGGTTAAACAAAATTAAATCATATTTCTATAAAACTGTTTGGTTGAATCCTGTTCATTCTGATCATTGGGACTATACTTCTACAATTAAAATGATATCGGGCTTGATGGATAAAAAAATGTACCCATTAACTATTAGCGGTATTTCCAATGCTGTAGGGCATTTATCTAGAAGACATTAATGAAAGCACTTGAAATTAAAAATCTTACAAAAACATACAAAAACAATGTTGTAGCATTACGTGGTATTGACCTATCGGTGGAGAGGGGAGACTTTTTCGCATTGCTTGGTCCAAATGGAGCGGGTAAGTCTACGACCATAGGCATAATTGCTTCTTTGATAAATAAGACATCAGGCAGCGTGTCAATTTGTGGTACAGATGTCGATGAAAACTTTCCATTGGCAAAATCCAAACTGGGCGTTGTGAATCAAGAGTTTAATTTTTCACAATTTGAAAAAGTCATCAATGTTATTACTGCCCAGGCAGGATACTATGGCGTGGATTTCAAAACAGCTACAGAAAAAGCTGAAAGCTATCTAAAACAGCTTGGCATTTGGGATAAAAGAAACAGCATAGTACGTGAACTATCAGGCGGCCAAAAAAGAAGAGTTATGATTATCAAAGCACTTATTCATGAGCCTGAGTTATTGATTCTTGATGAGCCAACTGCTGGTGTAGACATTGAGTTGAGGCGCAGTCTGTGGGATTTCTTGATTGATATCAACAAAGCAGGAACAACAATCATCCTTACTACTCATTATTTGGAAGAAGCAGAGAATCTGTGTAGAAACATAGCCATAATTGATGACGGACAAATCATAGAAAATACAAAGATGAGTAATCTGTTGCAACAACTTGAAAATCAGGTTTTTTCGATAGAGACCAATGCAACGCTTCCAGAAAATTTCTCAATTGAGGGTTTTGATACGCAGGTGCTTAATGAAAATAAATTTACAGTAATAGTTCCAAAGAATGTAACTATTAATGACTTATTTAATAAAAATGAACTAAGGACTGTAAAAGTTGCAAATATTAAAAATCAAACGAATAGACTGGAGGAGTTGTTTTTAAACCTAACTGCCAAGTAATGAATAATTTACAAGCACTAAAAACACTTACTATTGGAAACATAAGAAGAATTTTGAGAATCTGGATTCAGACTATCATTCCACCAGCAATGACCACAGCACTATATTTTCTAATCTTTGGGCAACTAATCGGTAAAAGAATAGGAGAGATGCCAGGATACGAGGGCTTAACTTATATGGAATTTATGGTACCAGGTTTAATAATGCTTGCTGTGATTACAAATTCATACGCCAATGTTGCCTCAGCTTTTTATGGTGCAAAATTCCAAAAAGCCCTTGAAGAAATACTGATATCACCAATGCCTAATTGGCAAATCCTCATCGGCTTTGTAATGGGTGGGATAGCAAGAGGTGTCTTGGTTGGTATTGTAGTTGTTGTAGTTAGTTTATTTTTCACATCCTTCGCCATCGACAATCTATTGCTCACACTCTTTTCGATAATAATTACTTCTGCTTTGTTTTCTATCTTAGGTCTTATTAATGGTGTCTTTGCAAAAACATTTGATGACGTGAGTATTGTGCCGACTTTTGTACTTACTCCATTGATTTATCTTGGTGGCATATTTTACTCGATAGAAATTTTAGGCGAACAATGGCAATTTTTATCAAAACTAAACCCAATTCTGTACATAGTTAACTTCTTTAGGTATGCAATGTTAGGTAGTTCTGAGATAGACCCATTACAAGGGTTTTCCATCATTATAGTTTTCACCGTAATATTCTTCGTCCTTGCTTATTACCTTTTATATAGAGGGACTGGTATCAAGGACTGAATTGTGACTAACCCACTTGGAAAAAAAATCTCAAGTCCTAATAAATTTTCACCAAATATTCTATTTCCAATTTTAAGAGCTGATCAAAGGCAAGGCATAACCCATGAATTTAAGGGCAAAGATATATGGAATCTGCACGAGGTAATTTGGATAAATAAAATGGGCAAAGTATTTCAAAATGAATTATCTGTAGTTATAGATGCATCCTCCCCATACACGGTAGAATCAAAATCACTAAAGCTTTTTGTTAACTCCTTTATATATAAAAGATTCAACTCTATATCAGAAGTCAAAAAAATCTTGAGGAAATATCTGGAAAAGTTAACAAAATCTAAGATTCACATTAAATCTATACACAAGCCATGGGCAGAGGAAGGAAAAAATGTTGTGGTTGCGCGAAAAAAAATAACACCACCATCAGGAAAGAAATCTAAAACAGTTCTTTACTTTGAAGGTTTTAGATCCTTATGTCCGATAACCAACCAACCTGATAATGCAAAGATTAAGGTTACTGGTGCTTTTTCAAATGCTGATCAAAATGCTATATCTTTGATGCTTGGCAGATACCATAAATCCGAAGGCTATCACGAAAGGTGTACTGAGGAGATATTCAGCGAATTACTAGAAATGAACTTTCATGCAGAACAAATCGAGGCTTTTTTTGAAAGAAGAGGCGGTATTGCCATAATACCAGTAAGACACAAGTAAAAAATTCTAATATAATTCTTGATTCCGGAGAGATGGCAGAGTGGTCGATCGCGCTATCTTGGAAAGGTAGTGAACGTTGATAGCGTTCCGAGGGTTCGAATCCCTCTCTCTCCGCCATTTTTATCAAGTTTTATGCACTCTTGTATACAAAATCCACTAATAAAGTATTTTTATTCAAAAATACTGTATACTTATACAGTATGAAAGAAATGGTAGATTATTTTTTAAATAAACCCATCAGTGACTCCTATATAAAAAGAGTCGCGTTTGAATATTTCAATTCTGATTTTGATGTTGCTCAAGAGTTCCTAACTTACCTTCAACAACAAAATCTTGAACAAAAGAACTAAATAATCTTTTCAATTTATTTTTTTTAATTTAACATTCAGTTAGGTGTCCCACATTATATTTTAAGCAGAGAAATATGGTGTGTAAGATTAATTCTCAGCCAAGGAGGTGAT
>JBELJV010000001.1:59641-60809 GCA_042090165.1 Gammaproteobacteria bacterium | reverse complement strand
CACAAATGCTAGTTCGTACCCAAATACTTATATTTGGTCTTCTTGGTAACGTTATAATTGCCGGGATTCTTTTGTACATGAATGTGCAAAACCAATCAATTCAAGAAAAATCAGCCAGCTCACAATATTCAAGTATAGTTGAATCAGCATGGGTACAATCTGTTGACGATAGTTTTGCTAATTTATCTGAATGGGGAATAGAGGGCTCAAAGGGGTCAGTTTTTTGGAATCCAAACAATGAAATCCCAGTATTTATAGACGAGGGTCTTGAAGGTTTCGATTATCCAAACATTTTAGTTGAATCTCTGGTAAATGAAAACGAGGGAGATCTAGAGCTGCTCATTGAGATTATGTTTGAGCAGGATATAGACTTGGCTAATGTAAGTTTTGTAAAACTTTTCGATTCTGATAATGAAGAGATAACATGCCTTTACGCATATGATTGGGCAGATACTGGAAACTCTATTGATGTATGCAATTCTAAGAATAAACTTGTATTCTTAAGAGACGCTTCCACTCAAGATTTCCTTAATGAAGTTTTAGATCGATATTACTCAGTCACAAATCAAATTATATTTTCAGAAAATTTAGAAGGCAGAAGAAATATTCATCAAATTACGTCCTTTCCGATTTATCTGCAAGATGACTTTGGCTCTAGAACTTCAAAATTACTTGGTTCAATTATTATTGGCCGAGATTTAAGAAACTCCATGTCAACTTTTGAGGAAGATTTAGGTGTTCGAACTGGATTACTTGCGGACAAGCAAATCATTGATGCAGTTTATGATGGTTTGCTAGAAGATAGTTCTATTGGTATTTCTAAGTTTAGTTTTGACTATATTCAGAATGATATTTTAGATAACGGTTTAGAAAATCTTAGCAGTATAAACATTGAAGCTCTAGGCTTATCTGTAACATCTGTTCCTGTTGCTTCAACAGTTAATCCAGATACAGCTTTATTTTTTGTAGTTAAAAATACCTCTGAAGACCTAAAGGAGCTAAGAGACTCAACCCTCAACTCAATAGTTTTTACATTTGCTGTGATTATCTTAATAGTACTGGCTATCTGGTGGGTTCAAGATGGTGCATTCTCCAGGATAGCAAAAGCTATAGAAGTTTTAGAAGCATTAACTAAAGGTGACACAACTAAAACTATTCCACAGAATAG
>JBELJV010000001.1:53560-59541 GCA_042090165.1 Gammaproteobacteria bacterium | reverse complement strand
TGATGAAAATGCTGAAGAAGCATCAGTTGAAATGATGGAAATTGCATTCTCTAGAATGTCAGATGAGGTCAATGCATTAATTGACTTAAAAACCAAGGAGATGGCTGTAGCAAGAGATGAAGCTAGAGAGGCAAGTAGCGCAAAATCAAGATTCTTTGCCAACATGAGTCATGAGCTTAGAACACCACTTAACGCTATTATTGGATATAGTGAAATGCTTCTTGAAGATTGTGAGGACCTAGGCAATGAAGACATGATCCCTGATTTAAAACGTATCACAAACTCAAGCAAACACTTGCTATCACTTATCAATAATGTGCTGGATCTATCAAAAATTGAAGCTGGCAAAATGGATATGTACTTTACTCCATTCTCAATCGAAACCATGATTGAAACTATTAAAGATGTTTCAGGGCCTCTTGCTACAAAGAACAACAATGAATTCATCATTAAGAATAATGTTGATGGGGAGATGACAGCTGATGAGACTAAACTCAGACAATGTATCGTTAATTTCTTGAGTAATGCATTTAAGTTTACAGAAAATGGAAAAGTTGCTCTTGTAATTGATTCAATTGATAAGGAGGGGCAAGAGTTTATTAATTTTGATATTAAAGATACTGGTATTGGAATGACTGAAGAACAGCTTGGAAAGTTATTTGATACTTACACACAAGCTGAGAGGTCAACTAGTGCTAAATATGGAGGAACAGGCTTAGGTCTTTCAATCTCAAAGCATTTTGCAGAGATGATGGGAGGAGGTGTAGAAGTAACAAGTGAAGTTGGTGAAGGAAGCACATTCTCAATATTTGTACCTAGAGTTACTGAAGACCAGATTGAAGAAGATGATTCAGATATTCAGAACCCTGTCCTCTCGGAAGGAGATGAATACATTCTTCTTGTTGATGATGATAAAGCTACACACGATGTAGTTAA
Organism: Gammaproteobacteria bacterium; assembly: GCA_042090165.1. Classification (GTDB taxonomy): domain Bacteria; phylum Pseudomonadota; class Gammaproteobacteria; order Magnimaribacterales; family TMED112; genus TMED112. The sequence continues at coordinate 58,605 of JBELJV010000001.1, read as the reverse complement.
AAGAGCAATAAAAAAGGAAGGCTATACAGTCTATAGCGCTTTTGATGGCGATGAAGGTATGGAGCAAGCCAGAAAGGCAATTCCTAAACTTATTCTACTTGACGTATTAATGCCAGGAAGAGATGGTTGGTCTGTATTAAAGGAAATTAAAAATGATGTAAAACTAAAAGATGTGCCTGTTGTTATTACATCCGTATTAAATGAAGAAAGCTTAGCAACATCTTTAGGCGCCGATGACTATATGAAGAAGCCTATCGATAGATCCTTCTTTATAAACCTTGTCAAAAGATATATCACAGAAAAAGATCAAAAAGTTTTAATTGTTGATGATGATGAGAATACACGGGATTTGCTAGCAAAAATAATCAATTCAGAGGGGTATCTATCCATAGACGCAAAGAATGGTGAAGATGCACTTGAAAGAGCAAAAGAAAAACCAGATTTAATTGTTCTTGACTTAGATATGCCTAGGATGGATGGTTTTGAGTTTATTGAGGCCTCAAGAGAACTTGGGCTGAATATACCAATTGTTGTTTTCTCTGGAAAAGATATAACAGCAGTCGAGGAGAAAATGCTAGGTAAATATACTGAAGGTATAGTAAAGAAAGAGTCAAAAGTTGAAGCTCTGGTGAAAGAAGTTAATCAGATTCTCAAACCTCAACAAACTTAGACATTTTATCTAATAGTCTTTTAATGTCCACTGGCTTAGTATCAAAATCATTAGCACCTGCAGCCAATGCCTTTTGTCTATCAGTTTCAAGAGCATGAGCTGTAAGAGCAATTATTGGAATTTCTTTAAGATTTGGGTCTTCTTTTGCTTGGGTAGTGGCCTGCCATCCATCTAAAACAGGTAAACCCATATCCATTAGAACTAAATCAGGCTTCCTTTCTCGCATTTTATCGAGGCCTTCTTGGCCATCTAGTGCAAACTCAATTTCAAAACCTCTTCTTTCAAGCCTTCTGCCTAACATATCTCTATTCATTTCATTATCTTCAACTATTAATACGTATGCCATATATTATTCCTCACTAAAATAAAATCTGTTTCTGCCATTTTTCTTTGCAGAATAAAGTCTTTCATCAGCTTTGTTTATCAAATCAGATGTATTTGAGCACTCATTTGTAAATGCACAACCACCACTAATAGTGACTTTAATGTTTTGATTATCAAATAAAGTTTCAAGTTCTTCAACACTTGTTCTAATTTTTTCGCATATCTCTCTTAAGTATGTCTCAGATGAATTATGAATTATGCCTAAAAATTCCTCTCCTCCAATTCTGCCAAAAAGATTTGGGGATCTTAAAATATCTGTTGATATTTTACTTACTGCTTTTATGATCTCATCGCCAGCAGCATGGCCATAGGTATCATTAACATTTTTAAAATGATCAATATCAAGAATTGCTACGGCAAAATGTTCTTTATTCTCATTTAATATTTGAGAAAAGCTTTTTTCCAGTGAATCAAATACATAACGACGGTTTGGTATTTGCGTTAGCTCATCGGTAATTGCTTGATAATGCAATTCGCTCAATAGCTCTTTTTCTCTTTCCCTTAGTATTTTTCGTTCTAAAGTTGCAGCAACTTTTGCAAGCAAGATAGTAGAGTTCAGGGGCTTTGGCAAATAGTCATTAGCACCAAGCAATAAGCACTTTGAAATACTCTCAACATCATCAAATGAGGAAACCATTATAACTGGAAGTTTATCTAGATCGTATTTTTTTCTAGTCTCCATTAATACTTCGAGACCATTTATTTCGGGCATAAGAACATCAAGCAAAATTAAATCGTAATCATCTTGTGAAATTAAATTAAGAGCTTCTTTTCCAGACATTGCTACTGTGCAATCAAATTTTTTGGATTTAAGTCTTCTTTCCAATACGTCACAGTTTGTTTTATTGTCATCAACAATTAGTATTTTTGAATTAGATATGCTTTCATTGATTTTTATCTCATTATCTATTTTTCCTAATGAACTAAATACGCTCTCAGCTCCGGTTGAAATGTCATCATCTTGTTTCGCTGCTGAAAAGCCATGTCTTAAGAATTCAACAAAATTTGATATTACCGACTCGACTTCTTTTGCTAATTGAACAATTTTATTAAGGTCTTCATTATGGTCATCTGAAACTTCATCTTCAAAATCTTCTAATAATATTTCACTATATCCGATTATGCCGTTTAAAGGAGTTCGCAAATCATGTCTGAGGACCGAAGCCTCCTCATCTGTAGAAATAGTTTTATTTTTTTGCTCAGCAAAGTCTTTAAACGCATCAAAAAAATTTAACCTTAGAACTTTTGCTGATTTTTTTATATTTTGAAACTCATCAATAATTTCTTCATCATAATCTACTGATGACTCAAGAATTAAATTTATATAGTCTACTATGGCATCAACAGGCGTAGTAAAATCTTGTTTTATTTGGGTAAGAAGTATTCTTTCCTTCTTGTCACTCATTGGTTAAGTCTGTTAATGCACAAGGCTTGTGCATAAAAAATCCTTGTCCTATTTCACAACCCAAACTAACCGCCTTTTCTATTTGCCATTCTTCCTCTAAACCCTCACAAATGAACTTCATTGACATAGAGTCTGCAAGCAATTTTGCAATTTGAATCAAGTTTTGATTGTGGTTTTCATGCAACTCTAAGGCGAAACTTTTATCCAGTTTAAGAACATCAAAAGGCAAGTCTTTGAGATATCTTAGTGAAGAATAACCAGCACCAAAATCATCAAGAGCAATTGAAACTCCCAAATTTTTAATACTAGATAACCTCAAAGAAGCTTTGCTTAAATTACTTAATTCTGCAGTTTCGGTAACCTCTATGCCAAAATCTCCGGGCTTTATATTTGCCGCAGAAATAAACTCTTTAAAAATATTTAAGAAGTCTTTATGCAGAATAGTATGAGCTGATACATTGAAGTAGAGTGGCACGCCATCCAAGCCTTTCTTTGATCTTTCTTGAAAATAATCTTTGACTACAGTCATTGATGACAACACCACTAATGAAAAAATACTCTCTCCTTCGATAAAAGGTATCACCTTATCATTAGGTATCACCTCGCCTTTTTCATTGAAAAATCTAATCAACGCTTCTATGCCAGTAATTTCTTTTTTTCCAACTAGGCTGTATTGTTTTTGGTAATACATATTGATCCTATCGTGCTCTAAGCATGAAATAACAGTTTTTAAAGCAAATAGGTTTTCTTTTGTATTAGAGACAATCTCTATTAAATAATACTTCTCACCTTCAACTGGAATCACATGGAGTAGAACACGCATTATAAAATTTTTATTTCGCAAGCTGATCTTCATGAATACATCAAATGCATCGGCTATTCCAGTATCAAATTTAGCTTTTTCAAAATCTTTCTGATCAATAAGCACAAAATCGGGTTTTGCATCACCATTAATGCTAAAAATATATTTGCTAGCATTGTTTAACCATTGAACTTCGCCTTTGACATTGGTTATAAGAAATGGTCTTTGGTGCAGCTCCAAAGATTTGCTTAGAAATTTAAGATTCTTTGTACTATTTACCATCTTTAAATGTATCTTTTCTTAATTCTATTTCTTCTTGAACAATATTCACAAATTCTGGGTTAAATGTAGATTTGCTCTTATTCCATACATCAAGGTTCAGTTTATTACCAATAAATAGTGTTCCAAGAGCTTTGCGCATAGTCTTCCATTCTTCATCATCTAGCATTCCCATCTGGTATTGATAAAAATGATTTTCTCTTGCTCTTAAAATTGCAGTCATATGAATTCTTAATCCGACTTCCTCTTCAATTTCAAGCTTTTCATTCATAATAAGTTTTTTCTTTGCTTTCATTAAAAGAGGGTCAAGGCCGGCTAGAGTAACTTCTTGATGTGCTTCAGCAATTGATTGTCTAGAGGCAGCTTTCCCGACTTTTATCTGTGTCTGTATTTGGGCAACCAGAAACCAAACACTAAAAATTACAGCAGGGCCGGTAATAATATTTATTATTTGGCTTACTAAATCTATCCAATACTCGTAATCCATTACAAAATTCCAAAAACTGTTCCTAAAAGAACAAAAAATATAATAGCAAGAGCTGCCCCACCTGGAACTGTAACAAACCATGATCCAAGAATCTGATAAACAGCCCTTAAATTTACCTTGTTCCCACTAAAAAAACCAATACCGATGACTGCTCCGACAAGAGTGTGTGTTGTAGATAAAGGAATTCCGGAAATGCTGCCAAGCAAAACAATGATAGCTGTTGAAAGCTCTGCTGCAAAACCTTTTGAAGGTTTTAGTTTTGTGATTTTTTCCCCAACAGTTCTTATAACTTTATACCCTAGAGTTAGCATTCCCAAAACTATTCCTATGGCGCCAGTAAGTAGCACCCATTCAGGCACAACTGATTGTGACTCTACTGAGCCCAAGTTTTCTATAGTTGAAATAATTGCTGCCATTGGTCCTACTGCATTCGCAATATCATTAGAACCATGCGCAAAAGCTATAGAACATGCAGTAAATATCATCAACACTGCAAATTTACCTTCAATATTTGGATCTGAGGAAGTTGAAAGATAATGAGATAAAATTAATCTAGATATTCCATAACACATAAGTGCAACAAAAAAGGAGATACCGATATTTGCTGCAATTACATCTTGATCTCCAAAGTATTGAGTTATTAATACAGGTATATCTGTATTTGCCAAACTTTTAGTCAGCGTAATTCCGCAGATCAGAAACCCTACTAGTCCAGCATATACTGGTATATAGCTCCTCCCGGATTCAAGCGGATCTTTTGCGTTAATAATAAATCTCTTCGCTGATGAATATATTAAACCAGATAATAGTGCAGCCACAAAAGGTACAATTAACCAAGTAATCGTAACTCCCCCAATATATTCCCATCGTACAGAAGACCAGCCGATATAATAAATACTAAATCCAGCAATTGCTCCAATTATTGAGTGTGTCGTTGAAACAGGCCAGCCAAACATGGTTGCAAACAGAAGCCAAGTGCCAGCTGCAAGCAAGCTCGATAACATTCCAAGTATGAATA
>JBELJV010000001.1:37702-53460 GCA_042090165.1 Gammaproteobacteria bacterium | reverse complement strand
GTCACATCAAATTGTTTACCAACTTCTTCCAATGTATGATCATTATTCATACCAATGCCAAATCTCATTCTTAGAACCTTAGCTTCCCTTACTGTTAAAGATGCAAGTATTTCGTCTGTAGCATCTTTCAGCCCCCTGATTGATGCATCGTCAATTGGGGAGCTAATAGATGTGTCTTCTAAGAAATCACCTAAATTTGAATCTTCGTCATCACCAATTGGAGTTTCCATTGAAATAGGTTCTTTTGCTATTTTCATAACTTTTCGCATCTTATCTTCTGGAATATCAAGTCTTTTAGACATCTCTTCAGGTGTAGGCTCTCTCCCAATCTCTTGCATCATTTGTCTTGAGAGTCTATTTAGCTTATTAATTGTTTCTATCATATGAACTGGAATTCTTATTGTTCTAGCTTGGTCTGCAATTGACCTTGTAATTGCTTGTCTGATCCACCAAGTTGCATAAGTTGAAAATTTATAACCACGCCTATATTCAAACTTATCAACAGCTTTCATCAAACCAATATTCCCTTCTTGGATAAGGTCTAGAAATTGTAGGCCTCTGTTTGTGTATTTCTTTGCAATAGATATAACAAGCCTTAGATTAGCTTCAATCATTTCTTTTTTAGCTCGAAGCAGTCTTCGATATGCTTTACCAATTCTTTTGTTAAGAGAAATGATCTGAGTAACAGGCATTAAATTATTATCGTCAATTTTAATTAAATCTTTTTGGATTCGAGTAAATGTTGGTTTAATCTCTTCGATATCTTTCTTATTAAATCTTTTGTCTTTCGCCAGTTTTGTTAAAAGTCTTACATTAATTAAATTTTCTTCAATCAGCTCTCTTGCTTCCTTTCTTGGAACTTTAATGTTTTTTACCAACATGGTTTTTAATTCTTTTTCAAAACCACCAACTAATTGTTTTTTCTCAGCAGGAATAAGAACCAAGGTATCGAAAACTTTTGAATTGAACTTAATTGTTTGAAATTGAAGCTTTAGTTTATCAAGTGCTTTTTGTCCTTTTTCATCAAGCTTTGCATTGCTTAAAGACTTTAAATATTTTTTATATTCTCTTTTAATAATTTTTATTTTTGCTTCACACTCTTCAAATGAAATAACATTATCTTCCTCTTCCTCTGAATCTTCTTTATCCACTTTAATTTCTTGATCTGCATCAAAAGACGCATCAGCAACCTCTGTTTCAGGCTCGTCTATCATAAACCCTGATATCAAATCTTGAGTCTTCTTCTCTCCATCTTTTATTCGTTGAAAGAAATCAAGAACATATTCAACACATAGTGGATATTCTGCACATAAAGACAAAACTTCCTTCATTGCAGCCTCAATTCTTTTTGCAATATCAATCTCCCCAGTTTTTGTTAGGAGGTCAACGCTACCCATTTCACGCATATACATTCTTACTGGATCCGTTGTTCTTCCAGATTCAATTTCAGTTTGTGAAAGGGCTGCTACCGCATCTTCGGCTGCTAACTCATCTGTCTCCTCATCTTCGCCAAGCATTAGTTCATCTTGATCAGGCGTGTTTTCAAAAACCTTAATGCCCATATCTCTCAGAACTTGAATAATCTCTTCAAAATTATCTTCATCTGTAGACCCATCTGGAAGATTATCTGTAATATCTGAATGTGTTAAATAACCTTGTTCACGCCCTAACTGAATTAACTGGGCTATATCATTTGCTGGTGTGCTTTTTTCTGACATGAATTTCTATATGTTTATTACTGCTAAAAAATCAACTGTATGTGTTGAGAAACTGTATTAACTCCTCTTCCTGAGTTGAGATATTATCACTTAAATTTAGCAATTTTTGCAGATTTTCTTTCCTTTGTTGTGTTAAATCACGTTTTTTAGCAAGATTCTTTAAATATTCGGTAAATTCTGCATCATTTTTCAATCGAAGCGTATCAGTTGCTCTATCAAATTCTTCGATAGCCTCTTCATCTGTCATAGAAAACTCAACCATTGCAGCTTTTGAGTATAAAGATGTTTCCTTATGTTCTTTTCCGTCAGATGAAAGTGAAAATATTATTTTTTTAAATTCACTTAGCTCCTCTTTCTTTGTCTTTTTCAAGAAATCTAAAAAGACAGTGCTTTTTTCTCCTAGTACAGGTAAAAAATGATCATAGATGTAAATAATTAGAACAAAAACTACATCGTCATGTTTCTCAGGCTTTTTATTTCTTGGTATAACTTTTTTTGCCTGTGGAGCATCTTCTGTTAGCAACAATTCCTGACTTATATTGAGTTCATCTGAGAACTTTTTAATCAAAGTTTGTTTAAGGGCATCTGATTTTAACGATTGAAGCAATTTCTTAAGCTCAAAAATAATTGTTCGAATGTCTTCTGGAGAATTTAAGTCTCTACCTCTCTTTAAGTATTGGAAAGCGAAACTTTCTAACTGCATTGATTTGCTAATTCTTTTCTCAAATTCTTCTCTACCATTTTTTTGAATGTAAGAATCAGGATCTTCACCTTCGGGAAGGAAAAGGAACCTAATGGTTCTGTCTTCAAATATTTGATTCAATGAAAATTGAAATGATCGCCATGCTGCTTTCAAGCCTGCTTGGTCTGAATCAAAACAAAAAACTATTTTTTTCTTGAGCTTAAAGAGGTTTTGGAGGTGTACCAATGAAAATGCTGTTCCCAAAGATGCTACAGCATTATTAACACTATGCTGGGACAACATAATGACATCCATGTATCCCTCTGTAACAATAAAATAATCACTTTTGTGATCTTGTTTAGCATTGTTAAATCCATAAAGCTCTCTCGATTTATTGAAAAAAGGACTATCTTTTGAATTCAAATATTTTGGCAGGGAGTCATCGATCGTTCTGCCACCAAATCCAATAATATTTCCTGAATGATTTTTTATAGGAAACATTAACCTTTTTCTGTAAAAGGGATAAATGCCCTTTTCATTTTTTAAAAAGTTGCCACTTTTTAGAATTGTTTCTTCACTAAATTTTTCTTTTAATTTTGCTAACAGATCATGTTGATCGAAGTCTGCATAACCAATGGTATATTTCTTTGCTGTTTCGCCATTGACCCCTCTTTGCTTCAAGTAATCTACAACAAACTCATATTTTTTATTTTTTAAAGCAGAAAGGTAGAAGTCTGCGATCATAATATTTAATTCATAAATTTCTGAATGATCAGGTCTATTTGAATTTGAACTCCTTGGAACAGTTACATTATTAAATTCTGCTAGTCTCTCTACAGCTTCAACAAAATTTAAGCCTTCGTATTCTTGTAAAAAAGTAATGACATTCCCACCTTTTCCACACCCAAAACAATGATAAATTTGTTTTTGAGGGCTTACTGTAAAGGATGGAGTTTTTTCATCGTGAAAAGGACAATGAGTGATGTAATTTGAGCTTCTTTTTATAAGCTTGAGGTAATTGCTTAATACTGCAACTATCTCAGAGTCGCTAACTAGCTGATCGATAAACTCTCTTGGTATTGAACTACCCATAGTTTTGGTTGAACCACCCCTCAAAAATTAATTCAGCAGATTTAGAATCAAAATCTTTGTTCTCTTTTTTATTTGCTACTGCCTGGCTTGTAAAGTCTTCCTCTGCTTCAACTATCTTGATTCTATATTTGTCCTCAAACTCTGTTATGAATTTCTTAATAGATTTTAAAAATTCATCAGACGCTTTTGATGGAACTCCAATTAAACATATATTTGGGAGCCAGTCCGCAATTATCTTATCGAAGTCATCAAATATATTTTTATTATTTGCAACCACAGGCAAAGCTTTAGAGTGGCCAGTCATAGTTTCCGATATACAGACACCAATTTTTTTGGTTCCATAGTCAATCGTCAGTACTACTTTGGCTTCTTTTTGCTCCATTAGTTTGTGCTTTTTAGACTATCCCAGAAAATTGCAGCTGGATTTAGATCTGAATTATTGTGAATTTCCTGCAAACAAGTTGGAGAAGTGATGTTGATCTCAGATAGTTTAGTGCCCAATAGATCAGCTCCAGCAAAATATATATTATTGTCTTTTAGGAAAGGAATAATCATTTCTGCTAATGCAATATCGTCATCATTAACTGTTTTAATTACAGACGTTGCCCCAACTGCAAGGTTGCCTCTAAAATCACTATCTGATGGGACTCTTACAACTTTTTTAGGAAGAAGTTCATAGTTAATAAATGTAAGTCTATTATCTCCATTAACAGCTTCAGGCACATACTCTTGGGCAATGACATGCTTTCTGCCGTTTTGAGTAATAGTTTCCCAAATTACATTTAAATTTTTATCATTTTTTTCAACGTAAAAGATCGACTTTCCACCCATGCCATCTAGTGGTTTGATCACAATCTTCCCTCTGTCATCAGTAATGAAATTTTTGATTTCTTCCACAGAGTTTGTTACCAATGTCTCAGGAATTAATTCTGGGAAATTTAAGATAATGAGTTTTTCGTTATGTTCTCTTAGAGATCTAGCAGAATTAATGCACTCTATTCCAGATAATTCTAAGAGTTGTGTAAGGTATAGATACTCTTTGTTGAATGGTGGGTCAACCCTATTAACTACAAGATCTAAATCATTTATTGAAAGTTGTTTCTTTGCCTCAGTTGAATAAGTAAAGCCAGCTTCATTTTCAAATTTGATTTGATGAGCATTTGCAAACAAAGAGTTTTGTTTGAAAGATACATCATTTATATCAAAAAAATAGACAGTATGGCCCCTCTTAAAAGCCTCTTTCATTAAATAGATCGATGTATCTTTTTTATCATTAATCGATACAAAGTTACTTACGATAAAACCTACTTCCATAAATTAAAAACTAATCCTAGATAGAGCTACTATTGGTGCAGTTTCAGCTCTCAGAATATTTTCTCCTAGATTATAATAATTGACTTTTGCATCTTGAAGAAACTCTTTTTCATCATCAGAGAAACCAAATTCACCGCCAGTAATAAGGACTTCACATTTAGACTTTGATGAGAATGTTGTATATGAGCCCAACTCTAACGCACATAAGCTTTCAAATTTTGAAAAATCAATCTCCTCAATATTGCTTGCTATGTGCAAAGCGGGAGGAAAAAAGTTTTCTGACTGATGTGCTGCTGAGTTAATAATCTCAAGATATCGATCAATTTTACTCAGCTCTTTTGTGTGGCTGTAGAGATGTTTTGACTTATCAGATACATAAGCATGTATTGCTCCCACTCCAAGCTCTGTTAGTTTTTGAACTAAAAATTCAAATCTACCTTTTTTTAAAATTGGAACAACGGCTGTTATGAAGTTTTTTCTCTTTTTAGTCTCTTTATCTATCAAGCTTACGGCATCCTTTCCATTAAATAGACCTGACCATCTTGTTCCATTTCCATCATAAATAAATACTGAATCATTTAAGCCCAATTTCAGTACTTTTTTAAAGTAATGTATTTGACTATTGTCTAAAAAATGATCAATATTTTTATCTAGTTTTTTTTTAAGGAATAAAGATGCTGTTTTCATATGGAATAGCAATTATATCATTTGATGTCTAACGAGTTTAATACAAAGAGTAGGAGCCTAAGAGGTGCGGTAAAAAGAGCGATAAAGAGATATTACCGCAATCTGGATGGAGAGAATCCAATAGAACTATATGAGCTTACATTAAGCCAAATAGAACCGCCTTTGCTTGAAGTTGTTTTAAAGAAATGCAGAGGCAACCAATCACAAGCATGCAAAGTACTTGGATTAAATAGAGGCACGCTCCGAAAAAAAATGGCTAAGTATGGACTTCTATAAATGATAAAAATTAAAACAGCATTACTAAGTGTTTATGATAAATCCGGAATCATGTCGCTTGCTCAAACACTCGTTAAAAATCACGTAGAGATACTTTCTTCAGGTGGTACAGCTAATTTCCTTAAAGAGAATGGTATCGAAGTCACAGAAGTGTCTGATTATACAGGCTCACCCGAAATGTTTGGAGGAAGGGTTAAAACTTTGCATCCTAAAATACATGCAGGAATACTTGCGAGAGATGAGAAGGATATCAGGGACCTTGAATCTATGGGTGCAAAAAAGATTGATTTGGTTGTGGTTAATCTTTATCCATTTGAGGATGAGTTAAAGAAACCAGATGCCAGAGAAAATGATCTTATTGAAAAAATTGATATTGGTGGCCCAGCAATGTTAAGAGCTGCCGCCAAAAATTATAAAAATACCGTATGCGTATGTGATCCAAAATACTACGACGAGATAGATCTTTCAGGGATGACTATAGAAAAGTCAAAAATGCTGGCTGGTCATATTTTTGCACATACCTCCCATTATGATTCCTTGGTTAATGGTTGGATGCATGAGGATTCAAAATCTAAATTGGAACAAGAACAAAGATTAAGATATGGTGAAAATCCACATCAAGAGGCCTCTGTTACTATTACAGACGACTCACCTATTGATATCTTGAACCCATTGCAAGGGAAAGAGGTCTCATACAATAATGTCAATGATGCATTGGCGGCTGTTGCCTGTGTCAATGAGTTTGTTGAACCAGCTGTATGTATAGTCAAACACGCAAACCCATGTGGAGTAGCAGAAAGCAATAACTTATTTGACTCCTATAAAAAAGCTTTTTCTACAGACCCAACATCAGCATTTGGTGGGGTTATTGCTCTCAATCAACAAGTTGAAAGTGATTTAGCAGAATATATGATTGATAACCAATTTATTGAGGTCATAATTGCGCCCTCTTTTTCGGAAGATGCGAAAAACACGTTTTCAAAAAAACCAAATATAAGACTATTAATTTCATCATCCTTGAATAGCAACCTTATGGAAACTAAAACCTCATATGGAATTAAACTTATGCAAATGCAAGATAATGCAGACCCTCAAAATCATGATATTAAAATCGTTTCTAACTTAGAGCCAAGCCACAGTGAAAAGCAAGACCTTATCTTTGCAATGAAAGTGGCAAAACATGTCAAATCAAATGCCATTGTGCTTGCTAAAGATAAAATGACAATTGGTATTGGAGCTGGCCAAATGAGCAGAGTTATTAGTACAAAAATTGCATTTATGAAAGCTAAAGAAGAAGGCCTAGATGCCTCAAATTGCGTGCTTGCTTCGGATGCCTTTTTCCCATTCAGAGATAACATAGATCTTGCAGCTGAGAATGGTGCAAAACATATCATTCAGCCAGGCGGCTCAATCAGAGACCAAGAAGTAATTGATGCAATTAATGAAAACGATATGACCATGGCAATTACAGGAATAAGGCACTTTAAGCACTAATGAAAATATTAGTTATAGGTCAGGGTGGCAGAGAACATGCAATTGCATGGAAGTTAGCTAAGTCAAAGAAAGCTGAAGCAATTTTTGTGGCTCCAGGAAATGGCGGAACAAGCCATGAAGAGAAATGCGTAAACATTGATATCGATGTCTTAGATTTTGAAGCAATAAAACAGTTTATTTTGGATCATTCAGTTAATCTTGTAGTTGTTGGTCCTGAGGACCCATTAGTACAAGGTATTAAGGACTACCTTATTGGTTGCGATGTGATGGTATTTGGACCAGGTTCAGTTGGAGCGCAATTAGAGGGCTCAAAGATTTATTCGAAAGAATTTATGTTTGAAAATAATATTCCGACAGGCGAAGCCAAATTTTTCAATGAAGCAAGGGTTGCAAAAGAATATCTCAATAAGATCAATTTTCCAATAGTGCTTAAAGCAGATGGATTGGCTGCAGGTAAAGGCGTTCTTGTTACAGAAAATAGGCAAGAAGCTTTAGATTGGATTGATGATGTAATGGAGAATTCTAAATTTGGAGATGCTGGGCAAAAAATTCTTATAGAAGAATGCCTATATGGGACGGAGTTAAGCTTCATGGGCATTATGACACCTGATTGTTTTATACCTTTTGAGACAAGCATTGACTACAAGCCACTTCTTGATGGTAATAAAGGGCCTAACACCGGTGGAATGGGATGCATGTCTCCATCTCCATTTATGAATGATGACTTAAAGTCATACATTGTTAAAGATGTGGTAAATCCAACAATTGATGGATTAAGAAAAAGGGGTATAAATTATTACGGCTTCATGTATTTTGGCTTGATGGTGAAAGATAACAAGCCGAAGGTATTGGAATACAACTGCAGACTCGGAGACCCCGAAACACAATGCCTTATGATGCAGATGGAATCTGATTTTCTAGAAATTCTTTTGTCTTGCCTAGAGGATAAAGAGCCTAATATTGAGTGGAATACTGCGGCCGCAATGGGAGTAGTCATAGCTTCAGGTGGGTACCCTAACGCATACCAAAAAGGTGAAAAAATAACTTTGGGAGATGTTGGAGACTGCAAACTTTTTCATGCAGGCACACAATCTCTCAACAATGAACTGGTTACATCTGGAGGAAGGGTATTTTCACTAAACTACCAAAGCAAAACCATTGAAGAATGCAAAAAATACATTTATGAAAAGATTTCATCTGTTGATTTTTCTAACTGCATTCATAGAACTGATATAGGAGATATATATGAGTCTTAATGACAAGATTGCTCAAGAGCTTAATCACTTTTTAAAAATCATCAATTATAAAGATTCAGTACAACCTGATGAATCATTAAATGATGAGGATAAGAAAAAGTCGATCTCATTAATGAGGGTAAATGCTTCTGGAGAAGTATCTGCACAGGCCCTTTATCGAGGACAAGCTTTCTTTTCAAAAACTCCAAAAGTTAAAGAGCATTTGGTAAAAGCAGGTGATGAGGAATTTGTTCACTTGGAATGGTGCACAAAAAGACTTGAAGAGCTTGGCGGCAAAAAATCTATTCTTGACCCTCTGTACTATGCAGGATCATTCACCTTGGGATCTATCGCTGGTTTTATTGGTGATGGCACAAGCTTAGGGTTTGTAGAAGAAACAGAGAAACAAGTTGTTGAGCATTTGAAAAGACATCTAAATGAGATGTCACCAAATGATAAAAAAAGTCGTGAGATTTTAGAAAAAATGTTGGAAGAGGAGGAAATGCATGGTCAAGAAGCAAAAGATCATGGAAGCACTGAACTTCCTGGTCCTGTTAAAGGAGTGATGACGGCTACATCTAAAATTATGACAACGCTAAGCAGATATATTTAATTTAAGTTTACCTGAGAACCTTCTTTAAGGTCATTTTCTTCAAACCAATCTTTATTCATTTCAATTGCTGCAACAATTCTTTCACTTTCAGAGCATATTGAATCTGTACTAAGTGGCTGCAAATCATTTATTTGGACAATAGTTCTGTCTTGATCAATGAAAGCAACTGAAAGAGGCAGGTTAGTATTTTTCATCCACATACATTTTTGACTTGCGCTTGGCCAAAAAAATATCATCCCTTCATTTTTCCCTAAAAAATCAACGCCCATAAGGCCTCTAGCTCTACTGCTATTTGTATCAGCTATAAATAGCTCAAGCTTTACATTTTCGACTGTGACTTTAATTTTTTCTGGTTTAGCTTCAACTAATGTTGTTGCGAAGAGTAGAAATAGTATTCTGATAATCATCTGTATTAAATATTGCTGAACCTAAAACAAAAGTATCTGCCCCAGCATCTGAAACATCTTTGATATTTTCTGAATTTATTCCGCCATCAACCTCCAGCCTTGCTGCAGATTTATTTTTGTCCATATAAGCTCTCATATCTTTAATTTTTTCCAGAACATCCTCGATAAACTTTTGGCCTCCAAAACCTGGATTTACAGACATTAATAAAACTAAATCAAGCTCATTAAGATATTCTTTTGCTATGTCAGAGTTTTCAGGTGGGTTTATTGCCATCCCTACTTTGCACCCATGTTTCTTAATCAATTTAATTGTTTCGCTAATGTTGTTTGTTGCACTTGGATGAAAAGAAATTAAATCTGCGCCAGCTTCAGCAAACATCTCAACTAACTGATCAACAGGCTCTACCATTAAGTGCACATCAATGAAGTCCTTAATTCCATAATCTCTCAATGATCTACATACCATTGGGCCTACAGTTAAATTTGGAACATAATGATTATCCATCACATCAAAGTGGATCCAATCTGCTCCAGAATTAATAACATCTTCAACTTCTTTGCCTAACTGTGCAAAATCAGCTGAAAGGATTGAAGGGGCAATAATCTTATCCATTATTTAAAAGTTCTAGAGTTTGAATAGTACCAACATCATACCAATTAATCTTTGGAATTTCTGCATGCAAATTATTTGAAGAAGCATGCCTCTTGAGGCAATCATCCCAATAATGAAATTTTATATGTGTTACTTGATTGAAAACTTCAGCATTTACTACAGAGAACCCCATCCACGTATAGTTTTTTGTAGTTTCCAAACATACCTTTGAGTTCTTAATGTTGAAATCACCCTGATTTTTGGTTTCAACTGCAAAAAGTGTTGGAGAAGTAAAACTTTTAAAATATTTATAATCCAGGTCGGAATATATATCGGAGTTTAGAACTAAAAAATCATCGTTGCCAAAATGATGTAATGCTTTTTTGATCCCCCCTCCAGTGCCCAAGATTTCTTTTTCTATGCTGAATATAATTCTTGGATCATTATCAAACTCATTTTTGACGTAACTAATAATCTCATCGGATAAATAATGGGTATTTATTATTATCTGACTATAGTCTGCAGCTAGTAGTTTACTAAGATGGTATTTTATCAATGGCTGACCTTTGACTTTAATTAATGGTTTTGGGGTTGATTGAGTTAAATGGCCAAGCCTTTTTCCAAAACCAGCAGCTAATATCATAGCTTTCATAATAGTCTTTTTATAAGTTTTGATTGTTGAGAATAATTAAGCTCATCTAATGAGTACACAATTCTATTTAAAAATTTATCTATGTCTTTTTTTCTATTTAATAAGTGGCCATCTTCAAAATAGCAAATAAAAGTTCCTACAATTCGCATCGATCTATGTGCAAGAGCAACTAAAATTGAATTTTTCAATTCCTCATATGTAAAGTTTAAAGCATTCATTCCAATGTGTTTGCTTAATGCTGCATCAATTAACTTATTATCGAAGCTAAAATCGTGATCAAATAACAAAGAGGCCAAATCTATGCCAATTGGCGCAATATTAAGATCTTGATGATCAATAATGCACAGGCTTCCATCACGAATTAAAAAATTCCGTCTTTCAAAATCATTGTGGGTAGGAAAAAATGGTTGTTGCATTAACTTATTTACAAGATCTTTTCTCAGGCTATCTATTTTTATCTTATCTTCAGCATTTAATTCATTTTTCTTGTAAGAAAAAATTTTAAAGAAGTTATTTGTTTGATTTAGAAGGTCTTCCTCAGTAAATGACTTTAGAACAGTTTGGTCTACAGCATAAATTTTACTTAGTTCTGATAATGCTTGATTGATTAAGTTACTTTCCTCAATTGAGTTTGCTGTATCAAGCGTCTTATCGCCAAAATCTTCCTGCAGAATAAATTCAAGATTCTCTGAAAAAGCATATATGTCTGGCACAGAGACAGAATGATTCTTTAATATTTTTGATGAATATAAGAACTTAGCTGCTTGTTCAGAATTTTTTTCGTTTACTGAGAGTATATATGACGCGTCTTCAGTAGAAACTCGAAAATAGCTTCGAGAGCTTGCTTCTTGTCTTAGCTTGATAAAATTAAATGAATCTTGACCAAGGGTTTTTGATAACCATTCTATAGCTTCTGAGGTTTTGTCTTTCAACTATCTTTGACTACTTTAGGAACTGGATAATCTGCAGCTGGAACAAAAAAATCAGGCATAAGCTGATCGAAAGGATAGTCAGCATATTTCCCAAAATCTGTTTCGCCATGCTCTGCTAATAAGGTATCGTCAATTATAAAATTACCTGTGAATTTAGATTTGTCTTTATTCAAAATAATATGAGCAGCATCAGCCATTATCTCTGGGCTTCTTGATTTGTTATACATCTCATCCCCGCCTAAAACATTAGCTACTGCTGCGGTTTTAATAGCTGTTCTTGGCCATAGTGCATTAACAGCTATCTTGCCTTCAAACTCAGAAGCCATTCCTAGGACACACATACTCATATTGTATTTAGCCATTGTGTATGCAACCGAGCCCCTAAACCATAGTGGGTTCATATCTAGGGGGGGAGATAGATTAAGAATATGTGGATTTTCTGCTTTTAATAGATATGGAACACAGGTTTTGCTTACCAAGAAGGTCCCTCTTCCATTTATGTTATGCATCAAATCATACCTTTTCATTTCCGTATCAAGAGTGCCTGTAAGACTAATTGCCGATGCATTGTTTATGCATATATCAATGCCACCAAATTCATTAACTGTTTTTTGAACACAATCCTGAACGCTCTCTTCATCACGTATATCGCATTTTAATGGTAGTGCCATACCGCCTGCCTGCTCTATATCTTTAGCAGCAGTGTAGATTGTTCCCTCAAGTTTTGGGTGAGGCTCTGTTGTTTTTGCTGCTATAGCTATTTTGGCTCCATCTTTTGCAGCTCTCATAGCAATAGCTAGGCCTATGCCTCTACTTCCACCTGACATGAAAATTATTTTGTCTTTTAAACTCATATTCATCCATCCTCTATTAGATTTATAATAACAACGAAATGATTAAAATTCATAAATACATATCTGTTGTCCTTTTAGCTAGCTCATTTCATGCTTGGTCTGAGTGTACTGATGAGAACAACAATAAAAGAACTGATCAAGATATAACGATTCTTGAGGGATCCCTTGAGCTATCAGAAAAATTTGATATTACTTTTGAATCAGCAACTTCCAACAAAAATAACCTAGAATTCCAGGATCTTAAAGTAACTTCTTGTGAAAATTCATCTGCATGGAGCCTAGTTGCAGAACAAGCAACATATAACGATGAAATAAAAAGCCTGACAATAGAAGATACCAAGCTTAAGGTTTTTGATTTACCTATCTTCTGGCTTGGGGAAGTAACCATTGATGATTCAGATAGCTTAAATGTTCCAAATTTTGGAATTACAGACTCAAAGATTGACGTAAGTTACAAATTTAAAAACAAAACTGAAAACACAATGTTTGTTTTGGAACCAATTTATGCAAAGTCTTCATTTGGCGCTTCAATGAACTTTAATTATGAAGATGATAAAAATTTTTTTAGTTTTCAGACTTTGGGTATAAACGATGATGATAAATCATGGGTTTATGATATTGATGCAAATATAAATTTAACTAATTCTATATCTCTTAATATTGATTACTCAGATTTCAGCGGGGAATCCTTAATCCAAAACTATGGGCATAAATATCTTGATACAAATCGAAGAAGCCTTGATCTTGAACAATCATTTGGGCTCAATTTTCAACACAGAAACAGAAGTTTTTCACTCCAGTCTACAAATTACGTGAATTTTGGGTTCTTGAGGCCAGTTTCGCATACAAAAGATTTTTTTCTGTATGAGCGCTTTTTTAAAGTTAATGGTTGGGGATTAAGTTTAGCTACTGAATATTCACAATTTGAAAATAATTTGTCCTCAGAATATCAGCTGCCTTACCCGCAAACTTTGTCAGCAGGCCGAGAAGTAAGAGACGTTAGCATCACGAGATCATTCAACTCAAACAACTTTTCTTACAATGTTGAATTTTTTAGCTCATTTAAAACATACGAATATGATACAGAGGCCATAAGCGTCAATACTGACTCACAGAATTATGTTTTAAAACAGGAGGTAAGCTTCAAAAATGATGAAGAATTTAAAATTGGAGCTATATGGTCAAATTTCAACGATCAATCCGAGCAACCGTTACTAGACAGCTATCCCATTAATCCTTCTCCTGAATCAAACATAGCAGTTAGGTCATGGGTTGGGAAAGATAGAGACGCTAATTTTAGAAAAATTTATCTATACAAAAAGGGCATGAATCAAAATTTCATGTATTCAATTTCCACAAATCTCTATGAGAAATACAACTATGATCAAGAAGATATGATTTTCTCAAAATTCTTTAATAAGAAGCCTATCTTTTTTTCACTCATGACAAGAAACAAAAACTTCAATATTTATGCAATGGGCAACTATAGCTATGAGGAAAGCAAATTAATGGGACTGACTGCTGGTTTTCGCTATTCTGATAACTCAACTAAGTTTTCACTTGGGAAAAGCGAGATAATTCCGTCAAGCTATCCTCTTAAACCACTGCATAACTATGTTATGAAATTTAAAAAAGATTTTGATTCTTTTTCACTTTTCTCCAGAGCTCAATATGAAATTGATCATAAAAGTCTCAACGAAAGTGTTTTTGGCATTGAATGGATTTATGATTGTTTGCGTCTAAGACTTAGTTTTGAAAAAGCAAAATTTTTTCCGGTTGGGGCAGAATCAAATAATGAATTTAGCTACATGCAAAATATTTATTTGACTAATCCAGCAGTAAAAAATAACCTTAGCTTTGAATTTGAACTTATTGGTCTTACAAACGTTCTAACACCAATAGATAATATTATTGAAAATGGATTATTTAATTAGATTTACCTTTTTGTTTTTGACACTTTGTTCGTCCTCTTTTTATGCCTTTAGCAATCAGCTCGATAGAGTTGCCGTAATAGTTAATGATGGCGTTGTACTTGAGTCTGATATACAGCTAAAGGTAAGAGAATATAAGAAAAATGCTGCATTGGAGGGGCAAAGCATTCCTGGCGATGACGCATTGAGAGAGACAGTTGTTGAGCAACTAATCCTGGATGAGCTGCAGCTTCAGATTGCTGATAGGGTTGGAATAAAAATAAGTGATGAGGAGCTTAACCTTACTTTGAAAACTCTAGCCCAACAAAATAACTTAAGCCTTGAAGACTTTATAAGCTTTGTTGAAAATCAAGGTGACTCGTATGCTCAAATAAGAGAAGATGTCAGGAAGGGCCTAAAAATTCAAAGAGTTCAGAGAGGAAGAATTCAAAATAAAATATCTATTACACAAGTGGAAGTTGATAATTTCTTACAAACAGAGGAAGCACAAAATCAACTGACACCAGAATTAAAAGTTCAACAAGTTCTAATAAGAAGAGAGTCTGAAAATAATGTGTCTGACGTATATGAAGAAATACTTCTTGGACTGTCAAATGGCATAAACTTTAAGGAATTTGTAACTAAATACTCTGAGGATAACAACGATGGGGATTTGGGTTGGAGAAAAATTACAGGATTCCCAGAACTGTTTAAGAATCCAATCAAAGGTTTAGGAATAGGTAGTATCTCAGATCCTATTCAAAGTGGAGCAGGAAATCACATATTATATTTAGAGGATAAAAGAGGGCCAACTGTAACTTTTGAAAAACAATGGAATGTGCGACATATTCTTTTAATACCGAACAGAATAAGACCTGAAAGTGCTAGTGAAAAACTAATAACTGAAATCAGAGAGAGAATAATTAATGGCGAATCATTTGAATCCATAGCAACCGAGTATTCTGATGATCCTGGCTCTAAGCAAGAAGGCGGTAACCTAGGATGGGCTGGTGAAGGTGTATATGCTGAGCAATTTGAGATGATGATGAAAAAGGCAAATATAAATTCTGTTACCCAACCTTTTGTAACCCAATTTGGTTGGCATATTTTAGAAGTTCTAGGCACAAGAGTTGAGGACAAAACAGAACAAAGAATTGAAGATCAAGCTTTCCAGTATCTTTATGGCAGAAAGTTTGAAGAGGAACTTGAATCTGATCTTCAGGAGTTAAGAGCAGAAGCATTTGTTGAAATAAAAGAGTTTGATTAAAAACCCCGTTGTAATTTCTATTGGTGATCCAAG
>JBELJV010000001.1:29027-37602 GCA_042090165.1 Gammaproteobacteria bacterium | reverse complement strand
TATCACAAGTATCAAAAAGCATAAATGAAGATTTGATCATACGTAAAACTAAGATTCTTTTTAGTGGAATAAAGGCCTTAACGGGTAATAAAAGTCCAAAAATTGGTATTTTGGGACTGAATCCACATGCTGGTGAGGGTGGATCTTTTGGCACAGAAGAGATAGATACAATAACCCCTGCAATCAAAAGTCTTGAGCAGCTGGGCATGTCAATATGTGGTCCATTATCAGCAGATACAGCCTTCTTAAGAAGCGATTTAGATGCTTTTATGTCAATGTATCACGATCAAGCACTTCCAGTTATTAAAACCCTGGATTTTAAAACAGCAGTAAATATTACACTTGGCCTTCCTTTTATTAGAACCTCTGTAGATCATGGAACTGCTGAAGACATCGCAAAAAATTTTGGGGCAGATTTTGGTAGCATGTATGAGGCAATTAAATTAGCAGGAAATGCAAATTCGTCATAAAAAGAGTCTTGGCCAAAACTTTCTTAAAGATAGACTAATCTTAGAGAGAATCGTCGATTCATCTGAAATTAATCCAACTGATGATGTGTATGAAATAGGTCCTGGTGACGGCGCATTAACTGAATTTCTTTTTCGAAAGGTTAACAGCATTACCGCATATGAGATAGATAGATCTTTAGTACCAATACTAAATAAGAGATTTCAAGAAAAACATTTAGAAATTGTTAATATTGATGTTCTGAATGCTAATCTAGAAGAAATATCAAATAACAACTCAGTAATAGTTGGCAACCTGCCATATAACGTATCATCTCAAATTATTTTAAAAATCCTTGAATCTAAAATTAAATTTAAACATTGTATTTTTATGGTTCAAAAAGAAATGGCAAATAGATTCATTCTTAATCATGCAAAAGCATCTAAATTGTCATTGTTAGCAAAATTGCGTGCTGATATTGAAGAACTTTTTGAAATACCACCAGAAGCATTCAACCCAACGCCAAAAGTAACTTCATCATTGATAAAAATTACACCTCATCAAATTTACAGCCAGGATTTTGATACATTTAAATTCATTCTTACCGTTGCATTTGCAAATCCCAGAAAAAAAATTAGCTATCCACTTAAAGCGCTATTCAAAACTATTCCAAAGTTTAGCTTCAGTCTTGATCTTAGGCCTGAAAACCTTGCGCTAAATGATTATTTTGAAATACTAGAGGAGCATGAGAAGCAAATTTAAATTTGTAATTGGCGATATACAGGGCTGCTACAAAGAGTTTAAGGCATTGCTTAAACTCATTGATCCCAAAAAGGAAAATAAAGTTTTTTGTGTAGGTGATTTAGTAAATAGAGGCCCTGATTCAGAAAAAGTAGTCGACTTTATTTTAGAAAATAATATTAAATCTGTGCTGGGTAACCATGATTTGCATATGTTAGCTATTTTAATTGGTGCAAAAAAACACAATAAGAAAAAAGATACATTGCAAAAAGTAATTTCAAAAAATAAATCACTAGAGATCATTGACCGTTTTCTTGAATACCCTTTTGCAAAAGTTTTGTCTAACAATAGTAAAAAAACGTTAGTTGTTCATGCGGGCATTTTGCCAAATTGGAAATTATCAGATGTGCTATCAGCAAATGATGAGTTAGTTGCTGAACTAAAATCTGATCCTGAGGAATTTTTAAGAATGATGTACAGTGATCGAGGGAAAGCAATCTCTAAATCAACTAATAAACTTAATAGAAGAAGGTATCTTATAAATGTTTTTACAAGAATGCGCTTCATAACGCCTCAAAATAAACTTGATCTTAAAACTAAGCTCAAGAAATCAACAAAAGAAAGCTATTTGCCTTGGTTTGAGTATGATCACAAGACTCTAAATGATGTTGATGGGATTATATTTGGTCATTGGGCTGCAATAAACGGTGTTACTAATCACAATAAAATAAAAGGAGTTGATTTGGGCTGTGTGTGGGGTGGGTCATTAGCAGCAATAAACATATATGACAAATCAATAATTACCGTAGAGTCAAGAAAATGAAAATTTATAAAGTCGGGGGCTATGTGAGAGACAAAATACTTGGTGTAAAGTCAAAAGACATTGATTGGCTTGTCGTTGGATGCACTCCTGAAGAAATGATTAAAAATGGCTTCACTCAAGTTGGAAAAAATTTTCCTGTTTTTATTCATCCTGATACAAAGGAAGAATATGCACTTGCAAGAAAAGAACAAAAAACTGGATTAGGACATAAAAACTTTGAATTTAACTTTTCTCCTGAAATAACTCTTGAGGAAGATTTGGCTAGAAGAGACCTGACGATTAACGCAATTGCTGAAGACGAAAGTGGCAACCTAATCGATCCATTTAGTGGTCGAAGTGATATCGAAAATAAAATACTTAGGCACGTTTCTGACAGTTTTTTTGAAGATCCGCTCAGAGCATTAAGAGTTTGTAGGTTTGCAGCAACTATGCCTGGATTTTCTATTCACACCGAAACTTTTGATGCTCTTAAAAGAATATCAGATTCAGGGGAGTTAAAGTATTTATCTAGGGAAAGGGTTTGGGATGAAACCTTAAAAGCGCTAAAGGGAGATTTCCATAAATATTTAGAGCTCATAAAGAAAATAAGCCTAGATGAACCATGGTTTTCAGGGCTCGAAAATACTCCAAGCTCTTTGCCAAGTAATATTATTGATAAATGGTGCTATGTTGCCAAAGAAAATAATTTTAAATTTGGTGAAAATCTTCTTAATTCAAAAGATTTTTCTAAGCGCTTAGCTTTATGGAAGAATCTTAGTACTTTGCAGGATATTAATGATAAAAATCTTCTTTCTAGAAAATTGATTGGTTTATCTCAGAATATAGAGATAGATGACATAGCAAAAGTTGTGCCTTATTTCTCAGAAAAAGCAGAATTTATTTATAAAATAATTAAAGATTATAAGAAAAGAGATCTTGCGCACTTAAATTGCTTGACTGCAGAAGAAATTAAAGACACCAAAGCATCAATCTTTTTAGAAATTATAGAAAATCATGAGTAAAAAAATATTTATTTCTGGCGGAGCTCAAAGAATTGGTAAAGAGTTGGTTAAGCACTTTCACTCTATAGGCTGGGATATTGTATTTCAATACAGATCTTCAAAAGTCGATGCGGAAGAATTAGCAGCAAGATTAAACACCAAAAGACCAGAATCCTGTCTTGCCCTGCAGTGCGATTTTGATAATCAAGAATCTTGTAAAAATTTCTATGAAGAACTTTCTGTTCAAGCTGAAAATGTTCATGCATTAATTAATAACGCATCAACTTTTTTCCCAAAACCCTTAAGCGAATCAACAAAAGAAGATTGGGAGAAATTATTTCCTTCAAATCTTTACCACCCATTGTTTATTACACGTGAATTAGCAGATTCTTTAAAAAAGCATAAAGGGCACATAATCAACATGACAGATATACATGCCGAAATTGGGCTCAAAAATTACAGCATCTACTCAGCAGCAAAAGGTGGCTTGCTTAACTTAACGAAGAGCCTTGCGAAAGAATTAGCTCCAGATGTTCTAGTAAATGCTATTGCACCGGGTGCCATATTATGGGACGTGAATGAACCATCAGAAGAAAAGAAACAGCAGATTTTAGCTGATATACCAATGAAGAGAATTGGTTCTGATAAAGACATAGTGATGCTAGCTGATTTTTTAATTACTAAAAATACCTATATGACAGGTAGAAATATATGTGTTGATGGGGGAAAATCGTTATCATGAATGAGCAACGTGTTGAGATAGAGATTCATGGGAAAAAATTTGAGTTTATGATCCCATACAATGAATACATTCCAACGAAAAAAGCGGAAAAAAGGATTCACGAACTAATCTCACAAATTGATTTTAAGAAAGATCAAGTTGACCATGCCCTTGTGTATGCTGCTATCAAACTTGCAGTTCAAAATGATAGCGTCCTTTCAAAAAATACTGAGCAGACCAAAGAATCAGAAAAAGAGATTGACGAAATCTCTGACAAGATCCAAATCTTTTTAAATCAGTAATTTCTCTCACATAAAAAAATAAGTTATATTTAAATTGTCTGAATCATAGGTTTTCAGAAATTACTCTAGAACCGATAATATGAGAATAGGGAAGCAGATTTTAATGAGCTGTGCGTTACTTTTTAAGGAAGCCTTACTTATTAAATGAGCTACCCACCTGACCTGAGGGTTCAGGGTAACTGAGAGCAATGATTCAGATGTCTAAATCTTTAATCAGAACAAAAATGAGGCAAAAAAGAAAATCTTTGCCTAAATCAATTATTCTAGAAAATTCAAAATCTATTCAGAATTACATTAATAGCAAAATTGATTCAGTAAGCCCTTGCAAAATTGGATACTTTTCACCTTTTGAAAATGAACCAATTATTTCCTTTGGCCCTAAACATCAGATCTATCTTCCTAAGATTGAAGACAAAGCATTGGACTTTTACGAAGAGAGTTCAAAAATGCAGAAAAATAAATATGGCATAGATGAGCCAAGTAATAGCAATAAAATTGACTTAGCAGAGCTTAATATGATCTTAGTTCCCTTCTTGGCATTTAATAAAAATCTCTATCGAGTAGGTTTTGGCGGTGGGTTTTATGATAAAACTCTATGCAAGTTAACTAATTTGACTAAACGCCCAAAAATTTGGGGTGTTGGTTTTAGCTTTCAACTAACAAAAGAGAATTTTCAAGAGAATCTTGATGTAAGATTAGATAAGATCATAACTGAACAACATATTTATGAATGAAAAAAATAATGCTGCTTTTGGAGCCTATGAAATTATAAAAAACTCAGTAAATATTAATCTTGGTATAGGCACGGGCAGTACTACTAATGCATTTATTGAAAACAATCTAAGTCAGATTAAGGATCATATTAATATGGTGTTCTCAAGTTCTGAAAAAAGCACTGCTCTGATGCGTAAGTATGGCTTTAAAGTACAAGATGGGACGCCAGATTTTAAATTAGATTTTTATATTGATGGTGCAGATGAATTTGATCTAAACAAATGTCTCATAAAAGGTGGTGGTGGAGCCCATACAAAGGAAAAGGTCTTAGCTTCTTCATCTAAATGTTTTATATGTATTGCTGATTCAACAAAAAGAGTTGAACAGCTTGGAGCATTTCCGCTTCCTATAGAGATAATACCTTTTGCGAAACATTCTGTACTTCATGCACTTGGGGAGTATTCTGAGAATATTATTCAAAGAGATTTTATCACTGACAGTGGAAACATTATCTTAGATCTACATGGGGTTGATCTAAGATCGCCCAAAGAAATTGAAACGGAACTCAATCTTATCCCTGGAGTTGTAGATAACGGTATTTTTGCACATCATGTGCCTCGCTATGTTGTTGTGGGTAACTCAGAAGGTTATGAGTTAATCGAATCTTGAATTGCGCCCACTACCCTTTCATCTAGTGGATCTATTGTGTGAGAAAAACTTTTAATTTCTCCATCTTTAGTAATTAAAAATTTGTGAAAGTTCCATTTTGGTCTATCGTCTGTCATTTCAAATAACTTCTTATAGAAAGGGTTTTTTGTTCTATTCCCAACATCTGCTATTGAAAACATCGGAAAAGAAACATCAAATGTTGATTTACAGAATTCCTCTACCTGCTCTTCATCACGAAATTCTTGATTAAGAAAGTTTCTTGATGGAAATGCAAGAACAGTAAATTCATCTTCTTTGAACCTTTTTTGCAGTGTCTCTAGTTGATCATATTGATAGGTAAACCCACACTTACTTGCTGTATTAACCACTAAAATAGTTTTGTCCTCAAATTCACATAGGTTTTTGTATTCTTTCTTATTGAGAATCTTTACGTCAGTGTCTAGTAGCCCCTGACAAGAATATGCAGATCCACAGACAAAAAATAAAAGTGTGATAAAAAAATATTTCATATGCGCCCAACAATTATAGATAGCTTTTAGATATTTGAAATACCTATGATTAAAATCATAAAAATTGTGAATAAAATTACAAGTTCAAAACTGTCCGAAAATTTTTCCATATTAACTATCTCAAAAAAGTTGCTGGGGCCGAAGCCCCGGCATGTCAGTCATGGGGGAGAGGAGAGACTGACTTAATACATATAATAGATAGTTATTTTATAATATCAATAGTTTTTATAAATAAATGATATTTATTTTATGAAATAATCATTGTTTATTTAATGATTACTTTGGTGTTTTCTTCAACAATATCAAAAAGCTCAATAACATCTTTATTAGCCATTCTTATGCAGCCCTTTGATGCTTTGGTTCCTAAAAGCCATTCTTCCGGAGTCCCATGAATATAGATATATCTCTCAAAAGAATCGACACCCTTCCCTTTATTTTTTCCTTCATCTAAACCTGAAAGCCATAGAATTCTAGTTTGAACAACATCATCATCGACATATACTTCATCCTTTTTATATATTGGATAAATTTCGCCGTAGAAGACTCTTCCCTCAAACCGGCCGCCAAGCTCAACACCATCTCCAATCTTCTTTTTTATAAAATGTTCTCCTAGTGGTGTTTTGAAGGATCCTTCTGCTGATCCTTCTCCATATGAAGACGAAGAAATTATGTAAGTCTTAACAATTTTTTCATCGTGAACTACTTTTAGTTCTTGCTTATCAATTGAAATCTGTATTTCCATTCCTGCGATCATGTTGGCCAAGAAATAAAATAAAACAAGCTTAATTTTCATTGTTCCTCCTAAAAATATAACCCATTAAACATGCAAGCAATGAGAATATTAGTATTGGCCAGTCTCCGATTTTAAGATAAATAGTATCATCTGTATTCGTTTTAATTGTATGTGTAATAGATCCATGTTCTTTTCTATTAAGCAACTTTGATGACTGTTCATTTTGTGGACTGATGATTTGAGAAAGGCCATCTGTTGTTGATCTTACTACCCATTTATTTGATTCTACAGATCTTGCCCTAGCGTGTTTTAAGTGTTGAGCAGGCATTGAAGAGCCATACCAACTGTCATTGCTCACATGAATAATAAATTCTGTTCCTTTAGCTCTTTCAATGAAAGTGTTATTAAATACGAGCTCCCAACATACAAGGCCTGACCAATTTAATTTATCCTGTACAAAATCTCCTCTTGAAATACGGGAGTTTGGGATATTAAAGAAACTATTTATCCCAATTAATAGATCACCAAATGGTTGAAACTCACCAAATGGCACAAGATTATGCTTGTTATATCCTTCTCCATTGCTTGCATCTATAACAGCCGTAAATGTTTTGCTTTCCTCTCTCCTGAAAAACCCGCCAATTATCCTTTTATTCGTGCCGAATGCATTGCCTGTATGCCATGCTGATGCTTCAGGCCATACAACAATATTTGAATCTGCCTTATTTGTAAGCTCGATTAAACCATCTAAACCTAAATTTGCAGGCTGTACTACAGTAACTGTTAAATCTGGGTTCTCTTCACTAATTTTTTGATAGTGCCCTGGACCAAATAATAACAATCCAGTAAAAAAAATTGGAACCACTGTTTTTACATAAATATTTTTTTCTAAAATGGCACAAATTATTAGCAGCATCACAAAGGAAGTTCCTGAAATACCAACTATTGGCAATAGCCCCCATAAGCTCTCAAAGATTATTCCTAAGTTGAGCCATGGAAATCCCGATATCATCCAAGATTTAATCCATTCCAATAGAAAAAAGGATGAAGGAATGAGAAATAATCGATATTTATGATCTTTGAAGAAATGAACTGCCATACCAAAAAGGCCGAAATAACATGACAGATAAGCTATAAGTAGAAATGTTAATAAAGAGCTGAGAAAAGTGCCTGCACCATAAAAATTAATTGCATCATATATCCATAGAATAGAGAAAGACCAAAATAGAAAGCCAAATAAAAAGCCTAATCTAAAGAATTTAATCAATTTTTCTTACAGTTATTTTTTTTATTTTTCTTTGATCGGCAGAAGTAACTATAAGTTCTAAATTTTCTACTTGGATGCTTTCCCCTACTTTGGGCAGATGTCCAAATTCTTTCAGAACAAAACCCCCCAAACTTTCAACTTCTGGGCAGTTAAGACCAATTTCAAAGAATTCCTCAAATTTTTCTTTTTCAATTACAGATGAGACGATATATTCTGAATCATTTATTTTGATGACTTCATCATTTTTTTCTTCATAGAACTCATCCTCAATCTCTCCCACAATTTCTTCCAATATGTCTTCAATAGTTATAAGTCCGGATATCATCCCGTATTCGTCTATAACAATCGCCAGATGAGCTTTGTCTTTTTTAAAATCTTCTAGCAAAGAAGTTACGGATTGGGTTTCGGGTACAAATTTAGCAGGCCTTAAAAGATCAGATAGCGAAAAACTCTCGGCAGCATTAATATTGATCAAATCTTTAACGTGAAGTATACCAATCACTTTATCTTCATTTTGATTAAATACTGGGTAACGAGAGTGTCTTGAATCTTTCACAGTATCATGAATTTGTGCTGCACTATCATCTTCGGTTATTGAAGATATATTTACACTTGGAATCATAATTTCCTTAACCTTTGCCCCTTTAATCTTAAGAACATTTTGAATCA